>JAWXBP010000349.1 GCA_034440135.1 Planctomycetia bacterium | reverse complement strand
GTATCCAAACAATCGCCCGCGCGGGTAAACTCGCTCGGATCGCCTGGGCCGCCCGCCGCGCCACCCGCGGCCCCGAAGATAGGCGGCTGGCGGCTCAGCAAGTGCTGGCACGCCTGTTGGCAGACGCACGAGGCGTCCCGTTGAAGATCGGACAATTACTGTCCAATACGACCGATGCCTCCGTGTTCAACGAGTTGGCCAAGGGCGTCGAGCCGCGTCCGTGGCCGCGAATGAAGCGAGTGCTCGAACGCGGTCTGGGCCGGCCCATCGATCATGTCTTCTCCGATATCGATCCCATCGGTATCGCGGCATCCCTGGGCCAGGTCCATCGCGGCACCTTGCTCGACGGCACCGACGTGGCGATCAAATTGCGCTATCCGGATATCGCCGACGCCGTTGCCGCGGAAATGCGACTGGCCGGTTTGATGCCAGGTTTCGGTCCGGTCGCCAAGTGGGGCTTCGACCTCGCGGGCTACAAGGCCACGCTGAAAGCGAACATGGATCGCGAGCTCAACTACTGCGGGGAACTTCAGCGGCAGCAGCGCTTGGGGCAGACCATCACCGTAGAGGGTCTGGTGGTGCCACGGGTTTATCCAAACTTGAGTGGTGGGGAAGTGCTCGTGCAGTCGTGGGAGCCGGGCGAACATCTGGACGTAGCCGCCGCCTGGCCTTGCGCCGATCGGGCGCGAATCGCCCAGATTCTGTTGCACACTTTTTTCAGCAGTCTCTTTGTTGCCGGCGAAGTGCACGGCGATCCACACGTGGGTAACGTGCTGGTTCGCCGCAGCCGCGAAAGTCAACCCCAAGTTGTGTTGCTCGACTTCGGCTGCACCGTAGAGGTAAGCCGGCCCGCGCGATTGGCCATTCTCAAACTCATCGTCGGGGCGCGCCGCAACGACGCCACCGATCCGCTGGCCTGCTTCGCCGCCATGGGGTTCGACGCGGACAAACTCGAACCCGTCGCCGATGCCCTGCCTGCCATGGCCCAACTCCTGGTTGAGCCGTTCCTCAACGACGCGCCGTTCTTCGCGGACCACTGGCATCTGAGCGAACGCATCAATCAATTGCTCGGTGAACTGCGATGGTGGTTCCGCTCGGCTGGCCCCAGCGATCTGTTGCTGTTCGTGCGCGCCTTCGCCGGACTTGTTCACCAGTTACGGATGCTCGGCTCAAGACTGCCGTGGTGGGCGATTCTGACCGACGCGGTCGGGCCGCAGTTGCTGCGCGAGGCAGAGTTGTTCGACCCACCTGCACCACGCCGCGCCACTCGCCGTGTGCAGGATTTTGCGGGTGTCGCAAAGCTGCTACGCATTCGCGTATTGGAAGGCGAGTCGCAGGTCGTGAGTGTTTCCATGCCCGCCGCGCAAGTGGTGCGTTTGAATGAACTCATTCCCGACGATGTGCTGCCCCGCATTGTGGCCGCCGGAATCGATCTGGAACACATTGCCCGGCGGGCGTGCGAACTCGGCTTGTCGCCGCAGCCGCTGTTCGAACTTAAAACTGAAACGCGGCACTACCAAGTATGGTTGGAATAGACGCGGAACCGGATGCCGCTACCCCCACGTTCAGTCACAAGGAAGTCAAACCACGCCAGGATTTCTCCCCTTCAGCCGCGCCTCGTTCATGATGGATGTGATAGCCCTCGCCATGTTCGCGGTGATCCCCGTGATGGCATGGAGCATTTACATCGTCAAATACCGAGGGCAATACGCACTGCATCGCAAAGCGCAATTATCGCTGGGCGGATTGCTGCTCGTTACGGTGACCCTCTTTGAAGTTGATGTTCGCCTGCACGGCTGGCGGCAGAATGCCGAGGCCTCGCCGTATTACACAACATGGCTCAACCCTGTGCTGTACGTGCATCTGGCGTTCGCTGATAACGGGACGGGCATGTCGCCGGAGCATCTCTCTCGTCTGACCGAGCCTTTCTTCACCACGAAGTCCAGCGGACTGGGCCTTGGGCTTTCCATTTGCCGACGAATCATCGAAGCTCACGGTGGTACTATCGCTTACGATTCGACTCTCAACACCGGCACAATCGTGACGATCCGATTGCAGTGCAGTAGTAACTCACTCGAATAGAACCTGTTTCGCGCCACCACCTGCCAAAAGCGCGTGATGATGAACTGCCGTTGGTGCGGTGGATCATCTGGTGCTGCTCAAGAGCAAGGGGTTCTTGCGCACTCTAAATGCACACAGAGGTGGTTGGGTCGCTTGTTAGAACCGTGTGATAAGGGATTCCCTGCGTCCCTTCCCACGAACAGCGGCCTAGGATGTTGCAGGTTTATCCTCAACAAAATGAAACCGCCATGCCATCGCAACTCGACGTTGGACAGGTCCGCCCGCCCAGCTTCGCCCGCAGGCTCTGCTTGTCGATCCCCTTGACCGTCTTCCAGTTCAGGCAGAAGTAGGCCGTCAACTTCTTCACCGGCAACGCCTACACAAAAGCGCCATGTTCGCCGCCTGCGCCTTGGTCCTAGGCGAATGTGAAAGCTTTGGCTGAGCTGCCGGCAAGATAAGAGGGGGGATATGTAGTTATCCCCTTTTCCGTCCCTTCTTCCGTTCTGTTTTGAACTGCCGCTGGATGTTAGTTCAGACGTGCGCGACTGATGCCATACTCGAAGCGATAGAGCCGTTTCACAGCGGCCAGTGC
>JAWXBP010000348.1 GCA_034440135.1 Planctomycetia bacterium | reverse complement strand
TTTCATTTTGGCTGATCGCGAGCCCGCGACCAATGGAATACCTTGTCCCTGGAAATGCAGCCTTCGCATGAATGTGGTGCCCGCCGACTTTGGAGTAAGCGCCGACGCCGCATGTATTGTGCACCAGCGTGCCAGACTCGGCCACTCGGTACACATGCTCGGTCGTCTCCAGATTGTACAGCAGTCCGCTGTACGGGACACGCGTCACCGACGCGATGCTTGCATCGCCGTCCAACGTGTCGAGTCGCTCGCCGGTTTTGAGTTCACCAGCGGGGATAAAGTCGTCGCGATCGGTCGACCAATACGGATGGTTCGACGTGACGCGCGTGGCGGTTGCCTGGCCGTCGAGGCGAAGCTCGACGATTTCGCCGCCAACCACTTCATGGCGGAACTGCCCCGTCACGACGGCGCCGTGGCCATAGTCAATCTTTGGACACGGCAGAACTTCCAGCACTTCGGCGTCGCCAACGGCACCCATCTCCGGCAGGTCGAGGAAAATCTCGCCGCCGACTTGGGCTTCCTGGATTTCCAGCCACTCAGCGGGCCGCAGCAGATTGATCCAATGCAGCCCGCCGTCGTCTTTCTTGAGCCGCAGCCGTACCTCGCGCCACGTCTCCTCGTCCGGCTCGACGAGTTCCACTTCCTCGCGATGCGGATTGCTTGCCGCCACGCGGTCGCCGAGTTGGATGTCTTCGATGCGCTTCGCTGGCGCACCGGTCGTGTGCGAGACTTGCCGAAGCTCGCCGCGCGAGGTCGCGGCTGCTGAGGCGGTATTTGGCGTCGCAGAAGTTGGCGACCCCGCATTGCGAATCGCCGGGAGTCCGAACCAGCAGAACAGGATGGCCAGGGCGACGCCGATGGCGGCGAGTCGCTTTGAGCGGCGGTTGGTCGCGAACGCGGCGACGGCGGCGCGATGGTCTTGATCGTCGTCGAGCGCCTGGCCGTCGGCTGCGTGGTACGGCGATGCGTTGCGCAGCGGTTTGCATTCCGGACGTCGGCGCTGCGCGGGCGGCGCAGTGGTCGGCGGCGGAGTAGCGGCGCAGCGCGTCGTGCGGCCTACGTCCGGCAACGGCGGCAGTTCCTCACGCAGCGCGCGGAGGGCGGAGTCCCGGGCGTCCGCGTTGGCGTCCCGCTCGGACCACGCGGCGAGCGCCTGATCGAACAACAAGTCACAGGCTTCTTCGTGATGCATCTCCACCTCCGGAGCCAGCTCGTCCTCGCGCAACACCCCGTGCAAGTGGTCAATCTCCCGCGGCAACGGCCGCCCGCGCCGCGGACGGCGCGGTGTGCGAAGCGCCGGCTTGCGGCGCTCCCGTTCGCCGGCGCCGCGCACCAGCATCGCGCCCGCGGCGACGAGGGCCAGCGCCGGGGCCAGTTCGGATGTCAACAGCTTCGGTTCGATCGATTCCGTCGACGGGTCGCCGTCGACCAGCAGCGGCGTCCCTTCGCCATTGACTTCGTCGATCGTTTCGCCCGCCACAATCACCAACGTCCCCGGCACGAAGCAGGCGTTGGCGAGTTTGTTGAAGGGCGTTAAAGCCCCAGAGCATCGCGCACTCGTTCAATGTTTCGCGTGTGCTCTGGATTCGCGGGATCGGGAGGTTCTTCTTGGACGACGATGATTGTGCCTAGATCGTCCAATCGCTCTACATGCGCCGCGGGAATCGAATTCGGGAGATCGTATTTTCGATCGGGAAGGTAGAACATCCAGTCGACAAAGGGATATGCAAACGGGCGTGAGCTCTGTGCCTGATTTGAAAATACTGTCACGAAGTCAGGTTCCCACAACTTTGCAGTGAATTCCAGGATTGCGGCGCTACGCTGCCAATCCCCTAGTTCACTCAGTACAACTGGAAAGCCAATTGAAACACTGTTTGGCCAAGGCAAACCGGGCACCTTACAATAGGCACCGCAGTGGACGCTCACGGCTGCCTCGTCCTCATATTTGGTCGCGCCGTTCCATAGCCCAACTCCGAAGCCGAGATCCTCAATCACCTTTCGACCAATGTCCGTGCGGTTGCGCCCGCTCTGCAACAGTTTAGTCAACGTTTCAATACTGTGAACGTCGGTCGCGCGATCGAGCGCTTTTCTTTTCGATCGCGCGCCGCCGAACCAGCGCCGAAAACGCGGTGTCGACGCGCACAAAGCTTCGAAATAGCGGTGCAGACGTCCGGCACAAGCCTCCAGTGACTCCTGGCGTGGCCCCCATAGTCCGTGTGCTTGGAATTTAAGAACTTTCATAGCGAGTCATCGCGAAAACGGCGTAAACACAATGCCGATGCCGATGCCGTTGTCCGAAAACGTCTTTCGTAAGACATCGGCAAACTCCTGTTCCGCGACATGCCATTCGATTCGTTTTCCACCCGCCGCCCTGATCTGATTCTGCGCCTGGTTAAGCAGAGCATTCCTACCGCTCGTGAACCAACTCCGAAATTCCCCGTCCTTGATGAAATTCCTATATCCCAGGCCCTTCGCCTCGAGCAGTACGCCGCGTCGCACGCCGTCGAACTTCACGCCCTTCACGACGTAGGCCATTCCCGCCTTGCCTGTGATCTGCGCCTGATATAGGCGAGAGCGCGCGGACATGGATTCGTTGACCGCATTCCATCCCGGGCGACACGTATCATGCACCAGCACTGCGTCGCCGAGGCCGATTTCGGCCAGCGTGGCGTCGATGGACGCCAGGCCCGGCGGGCCGCGGATTGTGTTGGGATCCGCGACGAAGTAGTTGTGGGCGCCGGCGACTTCGAAGTTGTAGACGGCAACGCCGGCGAGTTTCGCGTCGAACTCGGTCTCAATCAGGATCGCGGTTTCGCCGTTCGATTGCTGGAACTCGTCCCCCGGCGACAGGTTCTTCGCCGGCGTCCAGCCGCGATCGTGGACCCAGAATGGATGTTCGTCGGTGGTTTCCAGCGCACGTTCTTCGCCGTCTGCGGCGAGATAGGTCACGGTGCGGAGGTGGTCGCTCCGCCGTTCGAATCGTTGCGTCACTGTTCGGGCGACTAGCGTCTCGCCCTCGTCGTCGCGGGCGAGCACGAGGTCGCCCGGACGAATCTCCTCAATCGGCTTGTACGCCTGGACGGAAAGCGGGTCGGTCAACGCGCGCTGTCGCAATGCGTCGCGAGCCCGTTGCGGCGTCGCAGCGACAGGAGTTACATGCAGCGCGCCGGCCTCTGGCGAGGATACTCTGGCGGTCCGCGTGCCGCGTTCGGCGTCGACTGCCAGTTCGCTCCAGTTCTTCGGCAGCGCCCACCACGTGACGATCGCTAACAAGCACCAGGCGACCAACGCCGTGGGGTTAGATAAAACCGCGGCGGCACGATGGCCGCGCTGATGCGCCTCATGTTGTCGTGTCGCGCGCTGCTCACCGCGCGCAACGGCTGATTCAAACCTGCTGCCGGCGACGACAATTCGCGCGGCCGGGTTCGGTCGATGTGCCGAGCGGCGTGCAATCGACGGTGACTGCGCAGTAACTGGCGATTCTTCCACGAGTCGTTGCAACGCTTCGGAGCGCGCCGCCAGCTCGCGATCGCGCAACGCGTCGGCGATCGCCGCGGCTTGTTCGATCAACAGAAGCTCGTCCATGTCGGCCTCCGGCGCGAGTTCTTCGTCCTGCGCGTCGCTCAAGAGTTTATCACATCCGAGCGCCCGTTCCATCCGGCGACGACGACGTTTCGCGACGCCAGACGCCGCCAAACCGATCGCAACCACGGCCGCCGCGCCGAGTTCCGCGGGAGACAGACCGGCGAGCCCAGCGATTGTCGCGCCGGTTTCATCCTCGTCCTCCTGATCCGCAGCGATCACCACTGGTGGAACCGACACCGCTTGCTCCGCCGCCAGCACATCCCAGGCGGTCTCGCCGCAAACGATCACCAACGTCCCCGGCACGAAGCAGGCGTTGGCGAGTTTGTTGAAGATCGGGACGTTGCAGGCGGTGGCCGGCACGCGGAAGCCCATCGCGCGACCGGCGTCGAGCACCTTGTCCGTGGCTTTCCTGAGGCCGCTCTGTGCCATCCCCTTGCCGGCGCGAAGCGTGTCGCCGACGGCGTTGGCGGCCCGCGCGGAGCCGGCCGAGATCTTTCCGGCCGTGGCCGCCGCATCGTCCGCCTTGGCGGCCTTGACCGC
>JAWXBP010000347.1 GCA_034440135.1 Planctomycetia bacterium | reverse complement strand
GGTCTATCTCTCGGTGGCGGTGCCGGCGGCCTACGCCGGATCGATGACGATCGTCGTGATCAGCATGTTCGCCACCTACGCCCACTGGTTGGAAGATCCGCTCCGCGGCGGAGTGGGCGTCCGCCTACTATTCGACCAAATGGGCTACTTCGTGTGGGCGATCTACGCGATCCTCTGGCTGTCACTGGTGCTGGCCTGGCAGGTGGCCAAATGGACGGTGCAATCACCGGCAGCGACTGTGGGAGGCGTCTCCGACGCCGATGGCGACGACGTGGCCGAACCGAAACGGTCGCATACAATTTCGCCCGTTCCATCGGCGACGGAGTCGCCTCCCACAGCTTAGCGCGAAATAAGCCCATGACGAAATCGGCGGCCATTCGAACGCAGATCGCCCGGCTTCGCCAAGTTAACGCGACTTGACCGGCTGGCGGCGCCCCGTTGAAGAATCGGTGGTTGCTGATTCGATGTCCAATGCTGGCTCGGCACCGCTATGTCTTGTGGAAAGGACGCCCACGGCAATGGCCTGGTATCATTTCTTCACCACCCGTCCCAGCACGGCTCAGTTGATCAAGTTGGCCCACACCGTGGCGCGATCGCAACATCACCAGGTGCTGACCAAATCCCGCGGGACGGCTCTCGGCATGAGCCGCGCGGAATCCAATGGCTACGTCCGCGTCCAGGCGGCCACCGTGATGCGCAAAGAGCTGCGCCGCGTGATCCAGGTGAACCACGACCTCGGCGACTGGGCCTTCGACACGCTGCTGTCCCACTCGGTGGAAGCGGTCGTGCAGCTCGTCTCCGGCGACCTGCAACGGCTGCGGGCAGCCACCGCACCGGTGCGCCGAGCCGCTTAGCTCCCATCGCCTTAGCTGATGGTGACCTGACACACGAGATTGCCTAGAATCTCCCCCTGGCGACCAAGATCACGCCACGGAGGGAGATTTCATGCCGTTGCGCATTCGCTTGCTGGCGTCCGGTTACGCATTCGTGCTCATCGCGCTGGCGTGCTATTTGATCGCGATGGCGGCACTGGAAGTCGTGAATGACGCGACGAGACTTGCCCCCACCTGCTTGCTGCTGACGTATTTGGCGATCGCGCTGCCGCTTGGCTTTTGGGCCGCGATTAGTCGGTCGCGATCGTCATTTCGCCTGGCACTGTCCTTGTTGCCGGCGCTCGTCATGACGGTGTTCGTCATCATGGAGCACGTGGCCACTTATTTCTCGTATCAAGGCACATCCCTTGTTGACGCGATGGCACTTGGCGTCATAAGTTTCGTGTCTTATTTGATGCCGGTAGGAATCGGAGCCGCTGCCGGTTTCTGGCTACGCCGGCGTGGGCTGCAGGCAATTCACGTTGGCAAGGACACCGTAGCCGGACTGCCTTTGCGGTTCACCCTCTTTCAGTTGTTCTGCATCACGTTGGTCGCCGCTGCCGCGCTAGGCGCTCACCCGTTGCTCGAGGTCGCCTCCGGCCGCTTGATTGTCGAATTCGACGAGTTGTCGGATGAGCAAGTTCTGGAGTCGCTTGAAGCCGAACCGCCCGTCGTGGAACAAACTTTCACTGAGATCTGTTGGATGCTGTCATTCGCGATGCCGTTCTTGTTGATGTCGATGGTATCGATTTGGACAGCGTTCTCGGCTGACTCCTTCTGGAAAGCAATCGTTTGGGGCATGCCGGCGGTCGCATTCTGTTGCGTACTGCTGCACATGGATGACCTGGAACTTCTTGAAGCCGCTGTATTTGCACTGGCCTTCTATGCGTTGCAAATTACAACGCTGTGGGTGGTACGGTCCGCCGGCTATCGACTCTCATGGGCGGCTCGCGACGGCGTTTCGAACATCGAACTCGGTGAATTGCCCATGGCGATTGTCGAACCGGCGATCGCGTAGAGTTCATCAGCAAGGCGAAACGGAGTTCGCATGACCACGATTGTGTTGGATCGACCGGCGGAGCAACCGCGCTCCGGGCTGCGCGGGCCGGCGATTATGGATCGCTATCTGCTCTGGCAGTTCCTGCAGTCGTTCGTGATCTGCTTCGTCAGCCTGACCGGGCTGTACATCGTCTTCGATGCCTTCGCCAATCTCGACGAGTTCATGCGCGCGGCCGAAAAGCAGGGTTCCCTCGGGGCGCTGATGGGGGAATTCTATCTGTACCGGGCGTTGTTCTTTTTCGACCGCACCGCCGGCATCCTGACGCTCGTGGCGGCCATGTTTACTGTGACGTTTATTCAGCGCCACAACGAACTCACGGCGCTGATGGCGGCCGGCATCTCGCGCGGTCGGGTGTTGAAGCCGGTAATCATCGCCTGCATGCTGCTCAGTTTCGTCGCGGCCGCGAACCGGGAACTGGTACTGCCGCGGTTTCGCCGCCAGCTAGCGCGCAGTCCGAAGGATTTGCTTGGCGACGCCGCGCAGAACATGCGGCCGGTGTATGACAAGTCGACGAAGATCCTCTACGACGGCAAGAACACCTTCGCGGACAAGCAGCGGATCAACGATCCCAAGCTGCTGCTGCCGGCAGAATTGAACGCCTACAGCAGCCACCTGGTCGCGAAGGACGCGTTTTATCTCGAAGCGACCGCCGAACATCCAGCCGGCTACCTGATGTCGGGCGTTACGCAGCCACATCGCCTGGCGGAGCGCGCGACGCTGTCGCTCGACAAGACGCCCGTGATCTTCATGCCGGCCGAACATGCCGCCTGGCTCAAGCCGGACGAATGCTTTGTCTCCAGCGAACTGTCGTTCGAGCAACTCACCGGCGGCCGCAGTTGGCGGCAGTTCGCGTCGACCTGGGAATTGATCAAGGGCCTGCGCAATCCCAACTTCGACGCCCTGGCCGATGTCCGCGTGGCCATTCACGCCCGGTTCGTGCAGCCGTGGCTCGATATCACGCTGCTGTTCCTGGGACTGCCGTTGATCGTCGCGCGCGAGAACCGCAACGTCTATATGGCGATCGGGCTGTGTGTCGCCGTCGTGAGCCTGTTCATGCTCGTCATGATCGGCTGCCAGGCGATGGGCTCCGGCTACCTGATCGGCGACCCAGCCTTCGCGGCCTGGATGCCACTGATGATCTTCGCCCCCGCGGCAGCCTGGCTGGCGCAACCGTTCCGGGAATGAAGTCCCAACTCCAGCCCGTAGCGCCAGCGAGGGGGAGTTGACGCGGTTTACCGATCGAGCTGAAGCCCTCAGTTACAATGCTACGATGCAATTGAGAGCTTCAGCTCAAACGGCACACGACGTCAACTCCCCCTCGCTGGCGCTACGGGCTAGTGTGGCGTGCATTTCGGAACTGTTCATGTCCATCTACGCCCACTGGAACGTTGCGCCGGTCATCAACGCCACGGGGACGGTGACGCGATTGGGCGGCGCGATCATGTCGGAACGCGTCGTCGCGGCGATGTCGGCTGCCGCGCAGGACAGCGTTTCCATTGAACCGCTGCAAGCGGCCGCTTCACGGCGCATCGCCGAAATCACGGGCGCGGAGGCCGCGTTAGTCACCAGCGGCGCATCGGCGGCATTGACGCTCGGCGCAGCCGCGATCATGGCCGGCTTCGATCTTCGCGATCAGCAGCGATTGCCGGCGGGCCGCGGGTTGCGCCGGGAATTCCTCGTCGCCAGCGATCAACGCAACGCTTACGACCACGCCGTACGGCTGGCTGGCGCCAGGCTCATCGACGTCGGCTGCGACGAAACTACGAGCGGTGCGGGCGTGCGCGGCGTGGAGTTGGACGACTTTCGCCAGCAGCTCGCGGCCCGTAGCGCGGCCGGAGTTCTTTACGTCCACCGTCCCGGCGGCCAGCCCGCGCTGGCGGACGTCGTGAGCGTCGCGCAGGACTACTTCGCGCCGGTGCTCGTCGACGCCGCGGCGGAGTTGCCTCCGCGCGCAAACTTGAAATCGATTCCGGCCACCGGCGCGGAACTCGTCTGCTTCAGCGGCGGGAAAGCGATCGCCGGCCCGCAGGGCACAGGGATTCTCTGCGGCAAGGCCGACCTCGTCGCCTCGGCCGCGATGCAGATGCTCGATATGGACGACCATCCCGAACTCTGGAATCCACCGGCGGATTTGTTTCCGCGCGAACGCTTCGACGGCATGCCCCGACAAGGCCTCGGCCGCGGCTTCAAGGTGGCCAAGGAACAAATCGTCGGCTTGCTCGTGGCGCTCGACGAATTCATGGAGCGCGATCTCGTCGCCGAAGCATCGCAGCAACGCGACTGGCTCGAGCGTATAGCTACGCTGCTCTCGGGAAAACGCGCGCGCTGCGAAATTATCGACGGCGGCCACGCGGAGATTCCGCCATCGTTGGCGATTCACCTGGCCGACAACAACGCCACCGAAAGCGCCTTCGACTTCTGCCAGCGCCTGCGCAACGGCACGCCGCCAATCTATCTCGGCCACGCACGCCTGCGCGAGGGCGTGCTGCTCGTCAATGCGGCATGTCTGCGCGAAATGCATCTCAGCCCGTTAGCTGAAGCACTCGTCGCAGTAGTGCCGTGAACCTGTGGGAGGCGTCTCCGACGCCGATGAAGCGGACGCGGTTCTCGTTTCCAGGGTTGACCAGCGCTCAGACGTCAAACAATCGGCGTCGGAGACGCCTCCCACAGTCCGTTGTGCCAACTACGTCTTCGACGATTGCGCCGAAGGCGCCGAGAGACGGCAGATCAGTTCCTCCAGCACCAGCCTCGCGCGGTGATTTGATGAGCTGCTCCCCTTCATCGCCAGGTCAGCTTCCAGCAGCCAGCGCAAGAGCTGCGAGCCCCGTTGCCGGCCCAGGCGCATCAACTGTTTCTCGACCTTGCCGATCACAAACGGCTTCACGCCCGCTTGTTCCATCGCAGTCCGTAGCGACGGTTTGCGCCCCGCCGCGTCCCCTTGTTCCAGGACGCCGACCGCGGCCCCCATCTGGCGCAAGCTCCAGCCCAACGGTCCCAGCACCGCCAAAGGATGCTCGCCGCCGGACAACAGCCGATCCAGTTGCTGCAGCGCTTCGCTCGATTGCCCGCCGAGCGCCGCGTCGATCAACTCCCAGGCGGTTTTCGCCCGCCAGCCGCCGACCAGGTCGCGGACCAACGCCACGTCGATCGGCTGCTCGCCTGCGGCGGATGCAAGCTTCGCAAGCTCCTGATCCAACAGCCCCAGTTCCGGGCCGACGATATCGACCATCAACTCCGCCGCGGGGCGTTCGAGCTTCGCCTGATGACGCTCACCAGCCCACTGCACCAGCCAGCCGGACGCGCGATCGGCGCTCGGTCCTTTGCATTCGATCTGCAATCCGCTCGCCGCCACGGCCTTGAACAGCCGCGTATTCGCAGGCCAGGTCTTCACGTCCAGAATGAGCACACCAGTGTCGCGCGGCTTCGCGACGTAATCTTCCAACTGCGGGCGGAACCGGGTGACGAATTCATCGGCGTTCAGAACGGCGACGACGCGCTTCCCGGAACCGAACAGCGAGACCGTCGACAGTTCGTCCAGCACGTCGCGTAAGGCGACTTTCGTTTCCTTCTCGTCCAGCTCGTCCCAGGAATATTCGCCGTCCCCGTCGCCGAGAATGCCTTTTCGCAACCGCGACAGCACCAAGCGTTTCAGAAAAGCGTCGTCGCCATAGGCGACGCAAACGCCT
Source organism: Planctomycetia bacterium (assembly GCA_034440135.1). NCBI lineage: Bacteria > Pseudomonadati > Planctomycetota > Planctomycetia > Planctomycetia bacterium. Next base: position 192 of record JAWXBP010000347.1, on the reverse strand, counting down.
GGATACGCCTTGGGGGGCGATTTCGACAGCCAGTCGAGGGCGTTGAGAGCGGCGGCCATGGGCTTGAGTATCGTGGATGGGAGTGGAGGAGGAAAGTAGTAGAGTAGAAGCGGAGCAAAGGAGTAAAGTAGGTTTCCAGAACTGGGCCTAGTTTGAATGCTTTGGGTGCCACTGGCGGCTCGTCCGCCAGTG
>JAWXBP010000346.1 GCA_034440135.1 Planctomycetia bacterium | reverse complement strand
TATCACTCCTTCAGTGGAGAAGTGGAGGCGTCGAACACCCCCACGATACGCCGCCTTACCCCTTCACCCCGTCACCAACTTCCGCGCATAGCTCCGGTGGACGTCTTGCCGTCTACCGTCAAAGGACTCGTTGAAATAAACTCGGTGCCGCTGAGAATTCGGGTCTTTGATCGTTGTAGCGTGAGCCCCTGATTTAGGTAGAGTTTTTCAGATAAGATGATCAGCGCTCTATATGCATCCTCGAGTGAGTCCACAAAAAGATGATAGTCGTCGGCGAATCGCGTAAATTGTATCCCTTCACCCTTCAACAATTTATCGATTTGATCAAGAACCAGTTCTGATAAAAGCCGTGCGGCTGGCCCGCCAATTGGTAGTCCAAAAGAACGAGTGTTGGTGTAATTTGACAACAAGTCCATAATCTTCGTGTGGATATCGCCGCCTACATCGAGTTGTAGCAATGCGTTCTCTAATCGATGGTGAGCAAGGCGTGGATAGAATTCAGAAATGTCGCATAGAACGACATATTTGCTTGTACTCGCTAGATCGAGGGACCTGCGTGCAAACTGAATCCAACCAAAATCCTTATTGAATAAGTCTCCGGTCGATGACTCGTATCGATATCGGTAAGAAAAAATCTTGAGCTCACTGGCAGAGATGCGAACTTGCTCAATGCGTTTTGCAATAAAAATTACGCACGCGAGAAAATACACATTCCAAAATGGATCTAGCTGCGTACCCCATCGAAAGCCATTGTAGCTTATTGGCGCAAGCGCGGCTTCGTGCGCCGGCGGATACTTAGTTAGCCACTCTTTGAAATTTGCATGCAGTTTGAGGAGCAGATCGCGCGTCTCTACGCGGCGATCGAAGAAAATGTGTGTCTCAAACGGAAACGGAAATATATCTGTATCTCCGTGACGCACAATATTGCTGAGCGCTGCATCTATAGCGTCAGCGAATGAATTGATTTCGGACATGGATTGCCTGAAAGGGTTCTATATCGACTCGGGCCCTGGGGATGAACCCTGATTGCAGGGGACAATTTTTCGGTTAAAGATAGCAGTCTTGTCAAGGCTCAACCAACAGTTATTGCCTGTTATCCGTTGTAATTCGGCGATGCTGACGCAGTGCGCGGTCATGCGCGTTTCACTTCTAGTTGACCTCAAAAATCGCCGCGATCTCCGCCGCGATGTTCTCCGGCAGCGCGTGGGAGCCGACGGCGAAGCGGGAGTGTTTGCCGGACTCGCAGTACACGGCGACGATGAGGTCGGAACTGCCGTTCACGACGCGCGGGATTCCGGTGTAACCGGGCTCGCAATTGACGAAGCCTTGCAATTGCGCGCAGCGGACGACGCGGTCGAGGCCATCTGCGCGGCGTCCTTCAATTGCGCCAAACGGCTGAGCGCGGCGTGGCCTAAATCTTCCGCCGCTCACCCGACCGCGTTGCGGCTCGAGAACGTCGCGTCGTCGATGACGAAACGCCAGAGGCCGTCGGGGCCGCGGCGCAGCACTTCGGCTGACGAGCCCTGCATGGCCGTCGAGCCGTCGGGCGCCTTGAGGACCCAATCGGTGCGAACGATGGCGGTATCGCCGTTCTCATGGCAGGCGCCGCAGCGCGCTTCGATCTTCAGGGGGCTGTCGAGCATCGGCGCCATCATGGCAGCGATGGCGTCGCGTCCGCGCGCGACCTCCTTTCCGTCGATCGTGAGAATCGCGTCGTCGGTATAAAGAGCCAGCATCCCGGCCTTGTCGCGGGCATTGAAGACCGAGCCGAAGGTCGCCGACATGTCGCCAGGAGATTTTACGGGCACTGCAGGCCTCACTTGGGTGAAGGGATGAGGGGGCCGATGGGCTTCGAGCGCAGCGAAACCATAGCACGCCGCGCGGCCGCCATCGTCACGCCTCTGCGGCCGGCCACGCCCGCGGAAACATCGCCTCGTCCGCCGGCCTCTTCCCTGCGGGAAGCTGCGGATCGCCGGGCAGCTTCACGGCTAGGGGGCGCGGGTCCCAGATCGCGTCGGCGCCCATGTAGCGCACCGAGAGGGCGAGGCGGCGCTGGGTTTGGGAGCGGTTGCCGCCGGAGCCATGGACGGTGAGCGGGTGGTGGCAGATGCAATCGCCGGCGGCCATGTCCCAGGAGAGGATGCGCTTGTCGGCGCCGCGCTGGCGCGGATCGGAAAAATCCGGACAGACTTCCGCCGTCATGTCCATGCGCGCGGGGTCCTGGTCGGGCGTGATCGCGCGAAACCATTTGCCCCAGCGATGCGAGCCGGCGACGTATTCGAGGCCGCTCGTCTCCACCGACACGTCGGTGAGCGCCACCCAGATCGAAACGATGTCGTTGCCGCGAAACGGCCAGTAAGGCAGATCGTGGTGCCAATAGGTGGGGGCCGGCGTGTTGGGCTCCTTCACGAAGAGCTGGTCGTAGAAGAAATTCACGCTCGGCTGCCGCAGCAGGCGCGCGGCGATCTCCGCGCCGGGCGCGCGCAGCGCGAAGTCGCGGAACTCGGCATCCCATTGCGCCATGAAGATGTTGGCGTAGAAGCGGCCCGGCTCGCCCGGCTTCGTGCCCTCGCGGACCTGGCCCTTGCCGGACGCGATCACGCGGTCCGTGGCCGCATACATGCGGTCGATCCAGGATCGGCCGAAAAGGCCGAGCAGGCAGACCACGCCGTCTTCCTCATAGGTGCGGATGTCGCTTTCGGAAATCGCCAGGGTCGGCCGGCCGTTCGTCATGGTTTCCGTCCCGCGCGGTCACGCGCCGTTTCGCATTCTATTTGATCTCGAAAATCGCCGCGATCTCCACAGCGATATTCTCGGGGAGGGCATGCGAGCCGACGCCGGCAAACACTCCCGCTTCGCCGTCGGC
>JAWXBP010000345.1 GCA_034440135.1 Planctomycetia bacterium | reverse complement strand
TCGGCGGGCAATCGCTGGACGATCTGCTCGGCGCGGACGCGAAGAAAACGGCTGGGGCCAGCGACGTCCTCGAACCGGAAACCAAATGCCGCGGGCGCGTCGTGTCGATCCACGGCGAGGACGTGTTCGTCGATCTCGGCGGGCGCAACCAAGGCGTGATCTCGATTCGCCAATTCACCACGCCGGTGGAAGTAGGGACGCTCGTCGAGGTGCAGGCCGGCCGCTTCGACGCGAATGAGGGACTCTATCTATCGACATTGCTGGGCGGCGCGCAGACCGTCGAGGATTGGTCTCAGATCACCGACGGTATGACCGTCGAAGCGAAGATCACCGGCCACAACAAGGGCGGCCTGGAATGCGAAGTCGGCGGACTGCGCGGCTTCATCCCGGCCAGCCAGATCGCGGCGTATCGCGTGGAGAACATGGAGCAGTTCGTTGGCGAGCGAATGAACTGCGTCGTCACCGAGGCCAACCCGGAGCGACGCAACCTGGTGCTCAGCCGGCGCGGCGTGCTGGAGCGCGAACGGCAAGAGGCGAAGGAACAATTGCTTGGCACGCTGCAAGTCGGCGAGATCAAAGAAGGCCGGGTCACTAAGTTGATGGATTTCGGCGCGTTCATCGATATCGGCGGCGTCGACGGGTTGCTGCACGTGAGCCAGATGAGCTGGCAGCGCGTGAAGCATCCGAGCGACGTGCTGGAGGTCGGCCAGGCGATCAAGGTCAAAGTGCAGAAGATCGACCCCGCCTCCGGCAAGATCAGCCTGGCGTTCCGGGACTTGATGGAGAACCCGTGGACGGGCGCGGCGCGCAAGTATCCTGTTGGCTCGCGCGTGACCGGCACTGTGACGCGCTTGATGGAGTTCGGCGCGTTCGTGCAATTGGAGCCGGGCGTCGAAGGCCTGGTGCATATTTCCGAGCTGGCGCATCAACGCGTCTGGCGCGCGAGCGACGTCGTGCAGGAAGGGGCGTCGATCGATGCTCAGGTGACGAGCGTCGACGAACAGGCGCAGCGGATCGGCTTGTCGATCAAGGCGCTGCAATCGCGGGCGTCGCAAGGGTCCAAGAAGCCCGAAGATGCGGACGCCCCGGTCGAGCCGGCGATCAAGAGCAAAGGCAAGTTCACCGGCACCTTGAAGGGCGGCGTTGGCAAAGCCTCTGGGGGGGAGCAGTTCGGCTTGAACTGGTAGCGCGCCGCCGCCGCCGCGTTTTGGCCGGATGACGTATAATCTCCCAACGCCCTGGCGATTGGCTTGGGCGGGAACGAGGGAGAGGTCATGGGACTGATACAAGGCGGGGCATTCCGGATCTTCCGCGTCGCGGGGATTAACGTCTTCCTGCACTGGACTTGGCTGCTGGTGGCGGCCTACTCAATCCAAACTCGCGTTAACGCGAATAGACCACCCGTCTGGGCGGTCGCCGAATACTTGGCTCTCTTTGGCATCGTGCTGTTGCACGAATTCGGCCACGCGTTCGCTTGCCGCAGCGTCGGCGGCAAGGCCGAGCGGATCATGCTTTGGCCGCTGGGCGGGATCGCGTTTGTCGAACCACCGCCACGCGCCGGCGCGGTGCTCTGGAGCATTGCCGCGGGGCCGCTGGTGAACGTCGTACTGGCGCCACTACTTTTCGGCGCCTCGATGGCGGCCAAAGTGGCTGGCGAGGCGATTGTCGGTGCCGGTGCGGCCGAATGCATCTCGACCATTGCATGGATCAATCTTGGTCTATTGATCTTCAACCTGTTGCCGTTCTATCCGCTGGACGGCGGGCAGATTTTCCAATCATTGCTCTGGTTTGCAGTCGGTCGCGGCCGAAGCCTGCAGATTGCGGGCGGGGTCGGAGCGTTGGCGGGCGCGGCTATGATTGTGATCGCGCTGTTGTTCGGCGACATGTTCCTCGCGGTGATTGCTGGCTTTCTCATGTTGCAAGCCTGGAACGGCGTGCGGACCGGTACGATGCTACGAAAGCTGGAAGCGCTGCCGCGGCGCGAGGGCGTGCATTGTCCGTCGTGCGGAGAAAGGCCCGTGTTAGGCAAAGTCTGGCCGTGCGAGCGTTGCCAGCGGCCGATCGACATCTTCGAGAATGACGGCGTCTGCGGGCATTGCGGGCATCCAGCCGAGAAAGCGATCTGCACGCAGTGCGGACGGACGTCGCCGTTGGATCACGCCTCGCACGATAAACTGGTCGAGGCCTGGCAGGCATGAAGCGTTATGTCTGGCTGACGGATTTGCATCTCAACTTCCCGGGAAACGAGCCGACGGGCAAGTTTCTCGATCGCATCGGGTCGCTCGGCACCGATGGCGTGTTCTTGGGCGGAGACATCTCCGAGTGGCCGGACGGGCCGAACTACTTGCGGATGATGGCCGAGCGGTTGGTTCAGCCGATTTACTTCGTGCTGGGCAACCACGATTACTACTTCAGTTCGATTGACACCGTGCGCCGCTACATGGAGCGGCTCTGCGATGAAGCGCCGCGGCTGGTTTGGCTGCCGCGCGCGGAGCCGATTGAACTTGCGCCCGGCGTGGGGCTCATCGGCCATGACGGCTGGGCCGATGGGCGGTACGGCGATTACTGGCGCTCGCTGGTGATGTTGAACGACTACCGTTTGATCACGGAGTTGGCGCCGCTCGATAAAGTTACGCGGCTCAGCAAACTCCATCAACTGGGCGACGAAGCGGCCGCGCATGTACGGCGCGCCTTGCCGACGGCGTTGTCGCGATTTAAGCACGTGGTCTGCTTGACACACGTCCCGCCGTTTCGCGAGGCGTGTTGGTACGAAGGTCGCATCTCAGACGACGAGTGGCTCCCCCACTTCACCTGCAAGGCGGTCGGCGATGCGCTCCGCGAAATCATGACTGCGCATCCGCAGCACGAGATGACCGTGCTCTGCGGCCACACGCATGGCGCCGGCGAAGCGGAGATCCTACCGAATCTGCACGTGTTCACCGGCGGCGCCCAATACGGCGCGCCGGAAATCCAACGCGTGTTCGAATGGGACGGGTAGTTCGCAAATGATGGGGCACATTGCAGCCCCAACGGGGCGTCAGATAACAGCCAGGGGTGCAAACCCCTGGAAAACGCACGCGACGTGATTTGAGCCCCACCGGGGCGACACTTTGTATCGGCCGCTCGCCTGGAATTGTGTCGCCCCGATGGGGCTCATTCCCTCTGGTGGTCCCGAAGTCCAGGGGGGTTTGCACCCCTGGCTATTATCTTTCGCCCCTTTGGGGCTAAGGATGTCGCCAGGCATTCCTTTCTTCCGCTTCACGAATGCTTGGTCATGCTTGAATGACAGCGCGATGATGTCTGCACGTGTCACGGCGCCGATCACGAACGACTCTATTGCCGGAGCAAATCCACGGCGAACGACGTGCTGTTCGCCACGGGCAGCACCGGGGCGAAACGGCCGTTGCGGCCGCGACGGGCGCCGCCCCAGGGGTAGATCTCCACGCCAAGGTAGGCGTCCACCGTGCCGGTGTCGCTGGGCATGATAAAATTCGCTTCGCCGAACAATGCGAGGTGGTTGTTCAGCGGCACATAGACGTCCGAGCCGAACAGGAACGGATTGTCTTTGGCGGGCAGGTCGCCGAGCGCCGCATTGGCTTCGGAATGGCGATCGGCCAAGCCGCCCCAGCCGCCGAGCCGCGCGCCGCTGGCGAAGATGTGGCGATAGTAGACGCTGCCCATAGTGATCGGGCGCAACTCGACGGCGGTCGCGCCGAAGAAGCCGTCGTCGTCTCGGTCGCGCAGTGATGCCTGCACGCCGACTTGATCGCGCATCGTCAAGTCATAGCCGACCGTGCCGCGCCACTGGCCGAGGAAAAACTCGTCGTAGTAATCCTGATAGAGAAAATCGTATCCGCCGCCCCAGACGAGCCCGCCGCTCGTGTGTTGAAACACGCCGACCGTGGTAAAGCTCTGCGTGCGGCCAGTGGAACCTTCCACGCGCTCGACGACTTGCACGGCATTCGCCGTGGCGTTCACGGCCGTGCCGAGTTGCAGGCCGAGGCCATAACGCCGGCTGATGGGCAGTCCCCAATTCACCGCGGAACGCCCGCCGAAATGCGCGTTGACGCCGAAGTCCTGCGGCTGCTTGGAACCTTCCAACCCAAGGAAAACGCTGAAAGAATGGCCGTCGTCCGGGCAGCAACACGCGTCGGCGAGCTGCGGCGCACATTCGCAATCGGTCGTTTGATACGACTCAGCGACCGGCTGCTCGACCACCGCTGGTTCTTCGATCTCACCCAGCCAGGTGGCGAAAGCGATACTGGCCGATTGCGAACTCGCTACCACGGCAACGGCGATGGTCAGAATTCGACCACAACGCGTTTTCGCGCGTTGAAAGAAACGCGCGCACGTCGTTACGAAGGTCCGCCGCACCATCGAGCCCTCCCTGGCTTGGGTGTAACTGCACGGTCATGCAGGGGAGTTATCGTGTGACGAATCCGCACGCCTGGAAGGCTCGCGCGCAAGGTGCGGTCCTGTCACCTGCGGCGACTTTTTCAGGCTGGTCCCAAAGGAACCTGGTGTTCGCCCGAAAGTTCGTTCAGCAAACTGTCGAGGGACCGCAGCTGGTCGTCGACACGGTTGGTGACTTCCTCGCGTTTGAGATAGGCGACCAACCCCTCGCAGGCAAGGCTACAGACTGCTTTGCCGGAATCCTTTTGCAAAATTGCGAGCGCCTTTTCTTGCGGCATGCCATCGCGGTAAGGACGCGCCGCGGTCAGAGCCTCGTAGATATCGGAAACGGTCATGAGCCGCGCGGCCAGCGGTAAATCGCCTGAGCGAATGCCGCGGAAGTAACCGCGTCCATCAAGTCGTTCATGGTGCGCCCCGGCGAGCGGCGCGTACGCGGCGAAGCAGGAGACGCGCTCCAGAATGCGTTCCGAATCGGCCGGATGGGCGCGGAGCGCGGCGAACTCCTCTTCGGTGAGTTTGCCGGGCTTATCGAGGATCATGCTGGAGACGCCGAGCTTGCCGAGATCGTGCAACAAGCCCATGCGATGCACGCGGCGCACGTCTTCGGCGTCGAAGCCGATCGTCGAGGCGATGCCGGAGGCGATCTTGGCGACGCCGCTGGAGTGTTTGAACGTCCACGGGCTCTTGGCGTCGACCACTTGCGCAAAGGCGGCGGCGATGCGGTCCAACTCCGCTTCGCTGACATAGCGCGCCACGTCCCGCGGCTCGAGCCGCGCGGCCGCTGACATCGGATCAGGCGTGGCAAGGTGCATCCAGAAGGGGACGTCGTCGCGGAGACCGAGAAAGGCGTCGACCAGTTCGGGATCGAACCAGCGCTTGCGGCGATCGCGCGCAATTTGCAGCGCCGCGTCGCGGCCGCGCTCGCGGAAAAAGACTTCCACGGTTTGCGCGAGATTCGCGATGCGGGCGCCCAGTGAAATCTCCTCGCGCTTCAAGCCGTCGGGATGGCCTTTGCCGTTCCAATGTTCGTCGAGCTGACGAATGGCGACGGCCGTGGCTTCAGGGAAGCCGAGTGAACGGGCGATCGATGCCCCGCGCTCGCAGCGCGTTTCCACTAACTGCCGCGGCCCCTTCGGACCTTGCAACACCAATGAGACAATGCGCATAGCGCGTTCCCAGGGATGCGCCTCGGGCAGTGCATGCGAGACCAGATAGCGGAAACTCTGTTGCATCTTCGGCCAGTCGATGGTCTTCACATCGCGCTTAAGGCGCTGATCGTCGGCGCCGAACAGGTACGCCATCTTCGCCGAGTTGCTGGAACAGCCCAGGTCTTTGAGCAGCAGGGCGTAGAAAAGCGCGCCGCGATCCACGGCCGTCATGCCGATCTCGCTGGCGATGCGCATGCCGATGAGCGCGGTGCGCGCCGCGTGCCCTTCCGGCTGACCTTCGGTGATATCGAGCGCACACGACAGGGACGCCATGACTTCCGAGAGCCGAATGCTGGATTCGTCGTCAACCTGTCTCGTGGGCGCAGCGGGAGCGCACAGTATGGCGGTGCTCAAGGCGAATCTCCGAACGGATGCGTGCCGCGGCGGAAGGGCCGCGCAATGGATGAGAGGACTTCGCAAGCCTAGCATGCCGAACGATGGACAGCCGTGCGCGGGGCTTCCACGGCGCAGCAGAAATCGGCGGCGCGGTCGCCTCCTGCAGGTCTTACCGGATGCCGCGTGTGGCGTGGCAGCAACAGTGTTCTCGGTTTGCCACGCCTGGTCGAAATCAGTCCATCCCGGGCATCCAGAGGCCGCCTTTGGCCGGACTGGCGGCGGCGCTTTCGGGCGTCCACAACTGGCCTGGATCTTCCGCGGCTGCGGACGCTGCGCCGGGGGGCGGCATTGTCGGCCGACCGTCGGGGCCGACCAGGCCAAGCTCTTGCAGGATCGTCCCCACGGCCTGCGCCACGCCCGGCTCGCGGGCGTGCTTGGTCATGAGCGTTTGCAGGAGGCGTTGAATTTCTTCCGGTTCGCGGCGCGAAAGCCGTACGCGCAGTTCCATGATCAGGAACGGCGCGGGCGAAGTCTTCGCTTGCACCGCGAGCCGCTGAATCTCTTGAATGTATTTGACGGACGACCGCGAATCCGACGCGTTTCGGGCGATCAGCAGCAGCACGCGCATCCGCGTTTCGCCGGTGACGCTCGGACGGCGCAGCGCTTCGGCGCCGAGATGAGCGACGGATGCGCTCGCGGCATAGGCGCCGGCGCGATCCAATTCATGAAACAGGTCTTCATCGCTGAGCTTGGATGCGTCGATCCTGGACAAGCGCATCACCGGAATGGGGATCGGCGTGCCATCCGCCGCAGTAGCGGTGGGATCGATGGGCGCCGGAGCCTCCAACTTGAGCTCCGCGCGGACCGGCGCGAAATCCGCTGGCGCGAGCAGCGATTGCGATGAGAGTTCAAGCAGGGAGAGGGCAGCGGCCAGCCGGCGGCGTAGCGCGGGATCGCTCGCGGCGCTGCGGGGCGACTTGCCGTCGAGAGCCAGATTCGGCGTGTCAGGCCAATTTTTTTGAACGGCGAGGCGTTCGTGCGCGACTTGTAGTTCGTAATAGCGATCGGCCGTGGTGGTCGCCGGCAGATGCGGGCGCCAGCTCATGGCGTGTTGCTCGGCCAGAATCGAGCCGACGATCTCGCGTTCGCCGAACGGGGGAAGCGGTTCACCGAGCAACTGACGCACGGAGGCAATCGCCTGGTCGAAGGCTGGCTGGCCGAACGCGCCAAGCACTAGCCGCGCGGGGCGATCGGTTTCCTTGCCAAAGATGGAGATCTCGCCGCCGACGACGGGAATGTCATGGGCTTCCACCTGGGACGCGTCGGTGATCTGCGGGCGATCCAACAACAGGAACGCAGCGCGGGGAGGCGGCCCATCCTCATCGTCGCGACGCAGCATTTCGCTTGGCAGGCGACCGCAGCGTTTCTCCGCGGACAGCAGTTCCAGCGCGCGGTCGACGTCGGATAGTTCAAAAGCGGCCTTGAGGATTTCGACAATCGCGCCGGACGCATCTTGCCGGTAGACGACCGACAACGCCTCGGCCTCGACCGCGTCGTCCCAGGGAATGTCGCAAGCGGCCAAGCGCGCATAGGCCTCGGACGCACCTTGCGGATTCGCCAACATCGCGCGCAGCAGGGCCAAGTTTCCCCAAACCGCGGGTTCGTTCGCGGCCTTTTCGCTGAGGACCGCGAAGAGCGCTTCGGCGCGCGGGAAATCAGCCAACGGCGTCGGCGCCAGTGCGGCGGCGAACTCGTCATTCCAACGCGGGTCGACGGGGCGCTGGCGCAATGGCGGCAGTTCTCGGCAGATCGGCGGTTGGCCGTCGGCACTCATCATCTGGACGGCCAGATCGCGAATCGTAGTGTCCTTGGGATCGAGCGCCATCAGGATATTCAGCAACGTGCGGCCGGCGGCGAAGTGGCCGGCCATCAATGCCGCGGTGGCCGTCGCGCGCGCCACGACCAGACCGACGCCGGTCATGGTGTTACCGGTCGAGGCGAACGTGTCGTACCAGAGACGCGCGGCCTGTTCGATTTCGCCTGCGTCCAGCAACTCCGCCGCGCGGCGATAGCGGGCGTTGACGTTGTCCGGATGTGCGGCGATGAATTCTTTCTGGAGCGCTTCCGCTTCTTCGCGCCGTCCCTGGGCGAAGAGCAGGTCGATCTTCATGTTCATCAAATGCGCGTGGTGCGGCAGCGTGGCTTCCAACTTGTTGATCGCGTCGAGCGCGGCGAGATCTTGCTGCGAATCGAACAACCGCTCGATGCGCTCGATCTCCGGCCAATGCGGCCCGCAACAGAACTTGAGTTTCTTGCCGCTACCGCAAGGGCAATTGGCGTAGGGATCGGCGGTCATGGCGGGTGAGGATTGGAGGAGGGGGAGTAGGAGTAAAGGAGTAGAGGAGAAAAGAAGGAAGAAGGGGAGACGTCGAGCGAGGAGCTACTTTGCTCCTTGACGCCTCTTCTCCTTAACACCTCCCGCTCCTCCTATTTAGCCGCCAGAGCGCCGCGCTTCTGCGCGATCAACTTCAACAGCGCCTTTTGAGGATCGGCGAATTTTTGAATGCCTTCGCGCATCAGCGTTTCTTCGAGCTTCTGGATATCAACCAGGCGATCGATTTCTTCCAGCACCGCGGCGGGCGGAAGCTGGTCGACCTCGCGGGTGAATGTGCGGTCGCTTTTTTCCACGGCGTCGTTCGTGGCCGGCGGATTCGTTTCGATGTCACTGCCGGCGAATGCGGCGACGTATTTCCAGGCGGGGTCCTCCTTCTTCTTCGTGCCGGTGCTGGCGAAGATCATCTCCTGTTGGAGCGGCAACTTCT
>JAWXBP010000344.1 GCA_034440135.1 Planctomycetia bacterium | reverse complement strand
GTCTGCGTACGGGCCTACTTGGAGAAGAAACTCACCACGCCTGATCGCACGGCGGTCGAGGCAGCGGAGAAATGGGTCGTCGAGCCCAAGCAGGAACATTGCCGCGCCGCGGAGAAAGCCGCCACAGCGACGCGGCACGAGACGGCGGCCGGTTGGGTAGCCGCCGCGGCGTTCTGGAGCGGCGACAGCATGGCCCCGGCCGACCTGCCGGCCGTGCCACCGAAAGACACGCTCCCCGGCCAAGGCGTCTATGTGGCCGTCAACATGACAGTGACGGGCGATGATCCGCGAGCCATTCCGGAACGATTCCGCACTTGCTTGCAACTCGGCGCGGCGGTAGCGGACGGAAAAAACTGCTGGCTGGAGAAAAAGTAGGAGACGATTCCAGATTGAACCGCGGAGGGCAGAGACGCGGAGGGGAAGAGGAATTTAACCGCGAAGTACGCCAAATATCGCGAAAAAAGAACGGTTTTCGCGTTTTTCGCGGTTGAATTCCTCCTCGCCGCGCCTCTGCGCCTCCGCGTTTCAAATCGGAGTAGCGCCCTATTTCTTACCGCGCAGTTTGGATTGCATCGCCTCCCACTGTTCCGCGGTAACTTCTTCCAGAAAGTTAAACTGCCCCGCGCCGCGTAACCATTCGCCGCCGTCGATAGTGACGCATTCGCCGTTGATGTAGCCTGCGAAGGGGGAGAGCAGGTAGGCGGCGAGGTTCGCCAGTTCCTGATGTTCACCGTAGCGGCCGACCGGGATGCGCTTGGCTGGATCAAATGCGTTCTCCATGCCGGGCGGCACGAGGCGCGACCAGGCGCCTTCCGTGGGGAACGGTCCGGGGGCGATGGCGTTGGTGCGGATGCCGTACTTGCCCCATTCGCTGGCCAACGAACGCGTGAGCGCCAACACGCCTCCCTTGGCAGTCGCCGAAGGAACGACGTAGCCGGAACCGGTCCAGGCGTAAGTCGTGACGATGTTCAGGAAGGCGCCGGGCTGCTGCGCGGCGATCCAGTGCTTGCCGAAGCAGAGCGTGCAATTCGCGGTGCCGCGCAGCACGATATCCACCACGGTGTGAAACGCGTTGTACGAGAGGCGTTCCGTCGGGCAGATGAAGTTGCCCGCGGCGTTATTGATCAACCCATGCACCGCGCCGAAGCGCGTGAGCACTGCCTGCAAGAGCGCGTCGACTTGCTCCGGCACGCGGACATCACACGGCTGCGCGAGCACTTCTCCGCCAGTTTCTTCCTGCAACGCCGCAGCGGCCTTTTCCAATACCTCGGCGCGGCGTCCGCAGATGACGAGCCTCGCCCCAAGTTGGAGCAGGTACTTGCCCATCGAGTAACCGAGCCCGGTCCCGCCGCCGGTGATGACGATGATTTGATCCCGAAAGGAATCGGCGGGCAGCATGCTATCGGTGTGCTGGGTCATGAATTGCTCCGGTACACGCTCTCGCCGCCGACGATCGTTTCGCGCACCGTGATGGTGCGCGATGCATCCTCCGACAGGTCGAATAAAGTCAAATTCGCGGCGGCGCCGACGAGCAAGCCGGAGTCGTCGCGGCCGAGCAATTTCGCCGGTTGCGTAGACGCCATCTCGATCGCCGTTTTCAGGCCCACGCTGGCGAAGCGCATTACATTCGAAATGCCGACGCCGATTGGCGCCGAGGCCGCCGCTAATAGTTGGTCCTGACCGGCGATGACGAGTTTTCCGCTCGGCAGGATGTCCAGTTCGCAGAGTTCCGTGCGATATCGTCCCGGCGGCAGGCCAGCCATGCCGGAGAGGTCGCTGATGAGCACAATGCGCTCCGCGCCCTTGGCGCGGACAAATGTCTGTACGACTTCCGGCGGCAGATGGTGTCCGTCGACGATTAAACTCGCCGTCAAGCGATCCTCGGCGAGTTGATCCCAAAGATAGTTCGGGTGACGTGGCAAGGTGAGGTGCGCGCCGTTACCCAAATGCGTGCTCAACCGTGCGCCGGCATCGACGGCCGCGCGAATTTGCTCGCCGGTCGCGGCCGTATGGCCGATCGCCACAAGTACGCCGCTGGCCACGGCCTGGCGAATGAACGCCGGCGCGGAGTCATATTCCGGCGACAGCGTGACGAGTCGAATTTGCCCGCGCGCCGCTTCTTGAAAACGGCGAAACTCGTCCCAATCCGGCGCGCGACAGAATTGCCTGGCGTGCGCGCCGCGCGGACCGTCGAGCGCCGAAAGATACGGGCCTTCCAAGTGAATGCCAGCCACGCTGGCACGGACTTCCGCGCGGGCATCGATGGCCCCGGCGATCACGCTGAGCGCGTGCCGCAAGTCTTCGTCAGCGTTCGTGGTGACCGTCGGACAGAAGGTCGTCACACCCATCGCGTGGACGGCTGAGACGATCGTTGCCACGCGATCGACGGTCAGCGTAGCGGCGCTGAACTCCTGGCCGCCGTAGCCGTTGACTTGCAGATCGTACCAACCCGGCCCGATCCACGGCAGATCCGCGGCGGCCTCGGCGCGCGAAAAACGGGCGATGCGGCCGTGCTCGCAAGCCACGACGACCGCTTCGCCCGTATCATATCTGCGCCCGGCGAATTCCATGGCGATGGTTATAGCATCGCTGTGCGGGGATTGTCGCCGTGGTCCGTTACCAGAGCCCGTAAGCGGCCGGAATCGAAACCCGGGTCGGACGCACGACCACCAGCGGATTCATCCCGCCGGTCCAGCTGTATGCGTTGTAGCTGTTCGCGTGCCAGCCGGGCGAATAGGCGCCGCAGGACGGAGTCGAATTGGCGATCGGGCGAGAATTCGACAACCCGTACCACTTCATCGCGGCGATGCGGGCTTCGCGCTGCGCGGTCTTTTTCTCGGCCTTGCGGCGCACCGCGAGCTTGGGGTCGAGGTAGTCCGCCTTGGATTGTTCGTACAGCCACATGTCGGCCGTCGGCTGCAATTGCCCCCAGGAGACGTGCATGCCGGGCGTTTCCGCTTCGGGCCCCGGCGCGCTCTGATACGGAGCGTCGTCCGGTTCGTTGAAGGGGGAAGGCGCGGCCTCTTGCGCCTGGGCGCCCGACACCGCCAGCAAAACCACGGCCCCCCAGAAAATGCCAATCCGCTTCATGGGTCGATCTCCCCCGTCAAAGTGGTCAAAAATGCGGCGGACTCAGGCCGTGCGGTCGCCGCCAATGGGCAACCTCGGCGCAATGCAGTCCGCCCTAGATGCATTCGGCATACCGCGAGGCGCGATTGCAGCGAATGTGCGGATATTTCCGAACTTGCCGGGCGGCCCGAAGGGTCGCCTATTGGAGATGCGACAGCACGTCCAAGGTGCGGTCGATTTCGGCTGTGGTGTTGTAGTGCAGCAGCCCGATCCGGACCGCGCCGTCGGGTTCCAGACCGAGCGATTCGCTCAGCCGCAGGGCGTAGTTGTGCCCGTGCCAGGCGAAAATACCTTGTTCGGCGAGGCGTTCCGCGATGGCCCGGGGCTTTAGCCATTTATGAGTGAACGCCACGGTGGGCACGCGTTCATCGAGCCGGTTCGGCTGGCAGACGCCGTGGACGCGAATGCTCTCCATCGCGGCGAGGCCCGCCAGCAAATGCCGCGACAAGAACTGTTCGTGGAGAGCGATCGCGTCCATCGCGGCAACAATGGCGGAACGTCGTTCGCCGGCGCCGATGGATACGCGCCAGCCGATTTCGGCCAGATAGTCGATCGCCGCGCGCAGCCCGGCAATGCCTTCGTGATTCTGCGTGCCGGTCATCCAGCGATCCGGCAGGCCGTCCCCGGCGGGGCGCACTTTGTACGCTGGCAACATGCCGAGCAATTCGCGACGCCCCCACAACAGGCCGACGTGCGGGCCGAAGAACTTGTAGGCAGAGCAGACCAGGAAATCGCAGTCCCAGCGGGCCACATCCAGCAACCGGTGCGGCGCCAGATGCGTAGCGTCGAGATACAAGAGCGCGCCATGCTTTTGCACCAGCCGCGCGATCTCGCGTAGCGGCGTAATTGTGCCAGCCAGGTTTGACGCGCAGGTGATCGCCGCCAGCTTGGTACGCGGCGAGAGCTTCTCCTTCAAGTCATCCAGGTCGAGCGTACAATCTTCGGGACGGACGCGGACTTCGCGAATCGTCGCGCCGGCATCATTGGCCGCCAGAATCCAGGGGGCGATATTGCCGTCGTGATCCAACTGCGTGACTAGCACTTCGTCGCCGGGTTGCCAAGTGTGCGCCAGGGCGCGGCTCAGTGCGAACGTGAGCGAGGTCATGTTCGCGCCGAAGACGATCTCGTCCGGATCGCGTGTGCCCACGAAATCGGCGGCGGCCCGCCGGGCCTCGTGCAACGTATGGTCGCTCTCGCGGCTCGTGGCGAAAACACCGCCGTGGTTGGCGTTGGTGTGGGCCAGGTAGTCGACCATGGCGTCGATCACGCATTGCGGCGTCTGACTGCCGGCCGGGCCATCCAGGAAAATCGCCTGCTTGCCGGCCACCGAGCGGGCCAACGCGGGAAACTGCCGGCGGCTATTCTCTACGTCAAAGGTTGATGATTCGTCGCTGCCGGTCATCGCTCGCAAAACGCCTCGTCCAGCCAATCGGTGATGAACATATGGCCGGGGGCATGGGTGATCGCCAGTTCCGGCCGCGCGGCGAGAATCGCCAACTGTGGCGTCACCCCGCAAGCCCAGAATACCGGAACCTCGCCCGCCGCCACAGGGACCGGATCGCCGAAATCGACGCGTTCCAGGTCCGCGATGCCGATTGCTGCGGGGTCGCCGACATGAATCGGGGCTCCATGCATGCGAGGAAACCGGTCGGTGACCGCGTGTACGGCGTCGATCTGGTCGGCACGATAGGGCCGCATACTGACGACCAGCGGTCCGGCAAAACTGCCAGCGGGACGGCAAGCGATGTTCGTGCGATACATCGGCACGTTGCGCCCTAAATCGATATGACGCACCGGCAGTCCGGCTTGCTGTAAGGCCTGCTCAAAGGTGAAGGAACAACCGAGCAAAAACGCCACGAAATCGTCGCGCCAGAGATTCGTAATCTCGGTTGGCTCGGCGGCCTCCGCTACGCCATGGCGAAACACGCGGTAGCGCGGGACGTCGGTCCGCAGATCGGCGCCCGGGGCCGATTTTTTTGGTTCCGGATCGCCCGGCGCGGTTTGCTCCAAGAGCGGGCACGGACGCGCGTTCAATTCACAGAACGCAGCGAAGTCCGCTGCGTCGGCCGCTGGGAGGATTACGACGTTGGCTTGCGCAAAGCCTGGCGATTGTCCGGCGGTGGGGCTGTTGAAGGCGCCGGAGCGCACACGTGCTCGAAACTCCGAGGCGGTACTCATCTCACTATTCAATCGATCCTGGTAAGCCCAGGGAAGGCCCTAACAGGCTGCGAGGATAGCAAAGTCGTCGTTGGCCTTCCCTGGGCTTTTTTTCCACAAACATCTGCCGCAACGAAAACTATTGCGGCGCTTCGAGCGTTTCCAAGAAGTCGATCAGATTCAGCTTCGCCATTCTTGGCAAATTGCGATAACGCGCGGTGACGCCGGCGGCTTCCCCTTCGTGGAGATCGATGGCGTCCTCCAGCGAATCCGCGCGGCCGTCGTGCAGATAGGGCCCCGTATCCGCGACGCCCCACAACGGCGGCGTCCGCCACGAACTCGAAACGCTTGCCAGACTCGACGCACTCGGTGCGCCGTAGTAACTGCCGATCGACGGCGGCGACGGCGTAAGGACGTCGCGCGACGGAAGTGCTTCGATCGCACGCCCCAATGCATTGCGTTGTTGCTTTGGCAGCCGGGCTTGAGCGACCGCCGTCGCCGTGGGGGATGGCAACGCCACGTCGCTCAACTGTGGGCCAAGGTCGTGCAGTAACAGATCGCTGTAGATTCCTTGAACCTCGTCCAGCTTCTCTAGATGGCATTTCGCGCAACCTACGGTGCGAAACAATTTTCGGCCGCGCGCGATCTCCTTGTTGTGACCGGCGGTTTCCACGGGTCGAGGCAGCGCGGCGATAAATTGCGCAATTGCATTGACGTCCTTGAACTCCATATCGACGCGCGGTTTTGCTTCCTGCTCGATCAAGGGATCCGCGGGCTGCGGATGATCGTCAACCGTGAGCCCCAGTTCATTGGCGCACGCCCCGGCGACAAAATCGCGTAGCGATGCGATCTGCCCGCGCCAGCCGAAGCGGCCGACGTCGTCTCCGGCGGCCGGCACGCGCCCCGCGATCGGATCCTTGTCGCGCGCCTGCCGTTCGGCTTCCTCGCGAATCGCGTCGGACGAGATTCGGTTGATCAAGCCCGCGCCGAACAGCGACGGCGCACTCCGTTCGCTCAGCATATAGTGGATGCCGTCGCGCTCGATGAAGCGCAAGCCCGTGTCCGCCGGAAGATTCAATTCCCGCGGCGGTTGGCTGGTCGCGGACTCCACGATTTCCCGTCGCCATGGCGCGTACATTGGCTTGGTGTGATGTTCGTGCAAGACGATGGAAGTCGCCGTGCGATCCTTAAACGCCGGATGCACCTCGCCTAAATCCGCCGACTCGCTGTTTTCACCAAACACGCGCTGGACGATCGCGGCAACGGGCGTGAGGCGCGTCAACAACACAACGTTCTTCTCGTTCCCGCCCGCCCCGCCGACGCCGCCCTGTTTGTGGCAGGCGACGCAACTGGTCTCGTTGTAGAGCGGGCCGAGCCCGTCGCTCGTGGCGCCCACCTCCAGATTGGGCTTCCAATTGATGGTGAACAAATCCCGGCCGCGTTCGAACGGCGGAGCTTGATTACCGTCGCCGGATTGCCCGGCGGCGACACTGGCGCAGGTCACGATCGCCCCACCAGCCAGAACCCGCAGCGACTGCGGGAAACGCGCGATGCGCGCAGATAGAAACCGCATACGACCCTCCCTCTGTTCCAAAAAAAGGGGTTGCGATGCGTCGGACGGCGTGTCGGGTGCGCCAGCCTCTCTCACTTGATGGCG
>JAWXBP010000343.1 GCA_034440135.1 Planctomycetia bacterium | reverse complement strand
TACCGCATGGCATCCGAGCCTCCAGGGTGCAATCGGAATTCCAATTCCGACCGCAAGTGTTTAACCTGAAGCAGACCGAATCGTCAACAGAGCCTAGTCCTCGCGCATTAATGCCGCGACGTCACGCTCCATCGCGCCGCCGCGCGCCTCCAGCGCCTCAATCACGCGTTGCCGGCGTTCCGCCGGGTGATTCTGGCTGAGCTTCCATTTCGCTTCGATCCGTTCGATCGTGAGTCGCAGGCCGACGATGTCGCGGAGCAAGCGAGTCGAGTATTCCATGGATTCGTCCCAATCCCAGGGCGTTTCGCGTGGTTGTTCGTACTTGGCGACCGTGCGGCGCAGCACATCGCGGAGCGATGGTTCGTCGTCAAAGAACGACAGTTGTCCGTACGTATGCACGGCTACATAGTTCCAGGTGGGGACGGTGTTCGGCGCTTGGTAGTAGCTGGGCGAGATATAGGCGTGCGGACCGGCGAAGATCGCCAGGGCTGTCACGTCACCGCTGCGCCATTGGTCGTTCGCCCGGGCGATGTGGCCGAACAGGACGCCTTGTTCGCCGACAGTCGCGTCGAGCAGCAGCGGCAGGTGCGTCGCCTCGGGCCGGCCTTTGACCGTCGTGATCAACGTGGCGAAGCTGTTCGTTTCGATAAACGCGTCGATGCGCTGGCGATCGTCGACGGCGAATGATTTCGGGACGTACATGCAGGCTTTCAGTACAAAGGAACGAACTCGTCGCAGCGCGAAAGCTGGCGAACGTGGCGTCGAGCAGGACACGCTACGGCCGGCGGCGGTTCATTTCAAGAATAACGACGAATTCGCGCGCGGCTAGCCGAACAACTCCTGAATCACGCGACCTTCCGCGACGGTGTGGGGCCGGCCTTGCGGATCGGTGATTCGAGTTTCCGGGTCGATCCCGAGGGCGTGATAAATCGTCGCGGCGATGTCTTCCGGCGTGACGGGATCGCTGGCCGGGTAAGCGGCATGTCGGTCCGATGCACCATAGATCGCGCCGCCGCGAATGCCGCCGCCCGCCAAAACTACTGTGTAGCAGTGCGGCCAGTGGTCGCGCCCATTGGCGGCCGCGCCGGCGGAACTGGTGATCTGGCCGAGTCGCGGCGTGCGGCCGAATTCGCCCATGGCGACGACGAGCGTTTCCTCCAACATGCCGCGCAATGCCAGGTCTTCCAACAGCGCCGCAAGTGCACGATCCAAGTACGGCAAGAGCGAGCGTTTCAAAAGCGGAAAATGATCGCGATGCGTATCCCAGGCCTGATCAAAGCGCCGGCCGCTGGCCACGGTGACCAGCCGCACGCCGGCTTCGATCAAGCGGCGCGCAAGCAACAAGCATTGCCCGACGTGCGGCAAACCGCCGAACTTGCGGGCTTCGACCGAGCGATCGATGCGATCCGGCAGGCCGTAACGCTCGCGCATCCAAGTCGGTTCGCGGGCGATATCGAACGCGCGTCGCGTGCCTTCCGAGGTCAGCAGGTCATAGGCCTTGGCCTGGTGCGTGGCGAGGGCGTCGGCCTCCGGATCGCGGATGGGCGTCGCGCCGGCGCGATTCAATCGATCGAGCAATGTTCGCCGCGCAGCGATGCGATCGAGATTCACGTCCGCGGCCAGTTCCAAGCCCGGCACCTGGTAGTTCGCGGCACTGGGGTCGCCAGCAACGAGCGGATCGAACGCGGGGCCGTAAAACCCGGCGCGCTGGCCGGGCAATTCATGGCCGTTGTTTGACATCAAGTCGGGCAGATGCACGAATGACGGGAGGGACGCATCCGTGGGACGCAGCTTCGCGCACACCGCGCCGAGCGGTGGGAAGTTGTCCGGTTCGTCCTTGATGATCAGATTGCCGCCTCGCGTCGGACTACGGCCGGTGAGCGCGTAGTACGCGCCGGCGTTGTGATCGACGACTTCGTGATGCACGCTCCGCACCAGCGCAATGCGATGCGTCTGCTTAGCGAGGTGCGGCAAGTGCTCGCAGACTTGCAAGCTCGGCGTCGTCGTGTCGATCGGTTGGAACTCGCCGCGGATTTCGGCCGGGGCCTCCGGCTTGAGATCCCACAGGTCCTGATGGGCCGGGCCCCCTTCCAAGAACAACAGAATGCACGCCCGCGCGCGGCCGGGACGAGCGGAGGCGCCTTCGGCCGCCAGCAACTTGGGCAGGTTCAGCCCGAGCAGTCCCAACGTCCCCGCCTGGAGCATTCCGCGCCGCGAGATTTCGTGCAGGGCAAACATCGGGCGCACCGACAAGTTGCCGGAAAAGGGGGCCGCCAGTCACACCGAGGCATCTTAACGCGCAGGCGGCCTCAACACGAATAGGCCCTGCCGATGATTCCTTTCACGCATGGTCGCGCACCAGCCAAAACCGTATAGGCGGCCGTCGCGAGCCGGATTTGCTGGCGATGCGTCCCCCTCGGGCGTACTATGGATGGAGGAGATCTGCTCAGCATCTTTGGGTTCGCCGTCACTTATGAGCGTACATTCCGCCAACTCCAAATGGATCGAGGGACTCGCGGCCGACCAACCCGTGAAGGCCGCCGCCCAACGCGTGTTGGAGTTGCGTTTGCACGCCGTGTGGGAGCGGTTGCCGGCCGCCGCGACGGAAGCGAATCAGGATCCGGAGCACGTGCATCAACTGCGCGTTTCCTCACGCCGGGCACATGCGGCCTTACGGCTGTTCAAAGCCTGCCTGCCGCGACGGAAAGCGAAGCAAATCGAAAAACTGTTGCGCCGCCTCCGCCAGGCCGCGGGCGAGGCGCGCGACTACGACGTACAACACGGTCGATTGTTGAAGCTCGAATCGGACGCCGGCATCGCCACCAAGTCGGTCATCCAAATGGTTGACCGTCGCCGCGGCGAGGCTCAAGCCCCGATTGTCGACGTCTATGAACATCTGCAGGCCAAGGGATTTCCCGACCTGATCGAAGCGCTACTGTCGCGCTTGGACGAACAGGATGACGAGGATTCGAAGCAATCGTTCGGCGAGTACGCTGCGAAACGCCTGAGGCGCGCAACGACGCGATTTTTCAATGCCGAGGCCCACGGCAATGACGCTTACGCCACCCTGCACCAATTTCGCATCCGCGCCAAGGAACTACGCTACACGCTGGAAGTCGTCGCGCCGGTCTGGGGTGAAACTGTGCGGCGCGAGATTTATCCCATGATCGAAGACTTACAAGAACGCCTTGGCGAAATCGTCGACAGCCACGTCGCGATCGACCTCTACAAGCAGTGGAATCGCAAAGCCCGCTGCGACGGGTCGCGCTGTGCGCTACGATCGCTGATCGCTTACCAGCGAACCCAACTCGTCGCGCAGCGTGCCGCGTTCGACAGCCACTGGACGCTGGAGCGATCTGCCAATCTCCGCTCGCAGATTCAGAAATTAGTCGGCGCCTAGCTCCTGTCCCTCGGTAGCCGAAGTCCGTGACCTCGTTGTCCTACACATTTTTTAGGCATCCGGAGG
>JAWXBP010000342.1 GCA_034440135.1 Planctomycetia bacterium | reverse complement strand
TGGTTGGTCGTTGGCAAACGTGCCGGCCAGGCTCCGACCGTGCAGCTTGGGCGACGGCAAGCCGACGCCGTAGGTGGCGGGCTTGGTCGCCCCGGTCAGCTCCAGGGCCGTCGGCACGAAGTCGACCACGTGCCCGGGCGCGGTCCGCAATTCCCCGCGAGCCCCGATGCCGCGCGGCCAGTGGGCCACCAGCGGTGTTGAAATGCCCCCTTCGTGGACCCACGTTTTGTGGCGACGGTGGGGCGTGTTGGCCACGGTCGACCAGCCCGGGCCGAGGCAGAGGAACGTCGCCGCGGAACCGGGCGCGGCCGCCGGGTCGTGGCCGTCGCCCCGGACCATGATCTCCGCGCTCGCCCCGTTGTCACTGGCGAATAGTATCAAAGTATTGTCGAAAGCATTCATGGCCTTCAACTGGGCGACGATCCGGCCGATCTCCTGATCCATCCGGTCGATCATTGCGGCGTGAACGGCCATTTTGGCGGCTTGGAACTCCTGCTGTGCGGGAGTGAGTTCGTTCCAGGGGAGCGGCCGATTCACTTCGCCCGGGCCGAGCTTGGCAATGTCGTCGGGAAACGCATAGGGGGGGCCGAGGTCGCGCTCGGTCTCCGAGAGCTTGCAGTTCAAGAGCCCGAGCGATTGTTGCTTGGCGTAGCGCTCGGCTCGGACGGCTTCCCAGCCGGCCTTGTAGCGGTCGCGGTACTTGGCCACGTCGGCCGCGGGCGCTTGCAGCGGGAAGTGGGGCGAGGTGAAGGCGACGTAGCTGAAGAACGGTTTATCGGCGTGCGCCGCGCCGTGGTCGCGGAGGCATTTGATGGCGTGATCGGCGACGGCCGTCGAAGTGAAGTAGCCGGCGTCGGCCGCGACGGGCGGCAGTGGTTTGTCGTCTTCGGTGTGTTTCTGCGGCGCGAAGTTGCGGTTGTGGTCTTCCAGCGAGTAGGAACGATCGAAACCCGAGGCGAGCACCGGTCCGTCGATGTGCCACTTGCCGGAGTGGTACGAGCGATAGCCGACCGGCCGCAGCAGTTCCGGCAGCAGCCCGCCCCAGGGCGGCCGCGCCGGCGAACGTTGGATGCCGGGCCCGGCGTCGCGGCCGGTCGCCTGGGCGTAGTAGCCGGAGAGCAGCGCGCCGCGCGTGGGCCAGCAGCGGGCCGTGTTGTAGATCTGCGTGTAGCGGAGGCCGTTGTCGGCGAGGGCGTCGAGGTTCGGCGTTTGTATTTCGCCGCCGTAGCAGCCCAGGTCGGAGTAGCCGAGATCATCGGCCAGGATGAAGACGATATTCGGCCGCGGCGGCGCTGCCGTGGCGGAAGGAGCGGCCGGATCGGCGGCGACCGCGGCCTTCATGGTCAGCAAGGCGGCGGCCAGCGGGGCGAGGATTCGGGCAATGGACATCGGACGATTCTCCGGAGCGACAAGGCACGGCTTGGCGGCGACTGCCGAAATGATGCGCCGCCCGGTCGCAATATCGGCTCGGCCGGGGCGCGGGTCAACCGACTATCGAACCAATTGCTGAAGTCGAAGGCCGCCGAGTAGCCGTTCCCACCGTTGCGCCGCGCCGAACGGCCGCCTCCGACTCGTCGATGATCGCGGTCGCGAGGGGGATTGGCACCTGCCAAACGGCCGTGGCATCATTCGCCAGGCCAGGGTCGCCCTCCTCAGCCCCGGCGACATCCACGGAGATGCCTCATCCGTCAGCTTCCTGGAATTTACGTCGACCCGAGAGAGGGGCGGTCAGGGCTTCTTCGCCAAATCGTCACAGAGCGGGCTCCAGACCTTAGCCGCACGATCTTTCGCGGACCATTTGTCGAGTGGTTCGTTCGGCTTATTCGCTCCGAGGAACTCACTCAGCCCGCTTTCTCGCAATGCGGCCTCGGGCACCGTTCCGACAAACACCGGAATTATCTTGATGCCACGTTCCTCTTCGGCCTTTAGCAACGTCGGAAGTTCGACCTCCTTAATGAACACCGAGTTCATAAAATGAATGCTGACTAACAGAATGGCGACATCGGCGCGTTTCAGGGCGGCCGAAATTTGAACCTTCCAGCGACCCCCGTACGAGATTTTCTCGTCGTCCCAGGAATCGACCCCGAGACTTTTCACGGAGCTAAGATAGCTCAGCAACTCGGCTTTATAGGACTTGTCTTTATGGGCGTAGCATACGAAGACGACTCGCATGCCTTTACGCCTCATCAGCGTCAACTGGATGGCCGCCAAGACTTGCTCTTCGAGGCACGGCTTCGTCAAGAACGTCGCCCCCGGAGTATCCTTGAGGACTCTCGACAAGAGTTTGCCGTCGGCCTGGGCGCCGGTGAGATAAATAACTCCGACGTCGCCCAACGATTCAATCTGTTTCGCCGCTTGGATTCCTCCGTTGGAAAGGTCGGGGCTGCCGCCGTCCTCCTGGGGGATTCGGATATCCATAATCACGACGTCAGGTAGATCTTGTCGGGCCGCGTTTACCGCTCCCGTGACGCTTCCCGCAATGCCGATGACGGTATGGCCCGCGCCCACGAGTTGCTTGTCGAGACACCACTCAATGCCCCGATCATTTTCGACGATCAGAACTCGACCCTTGAGGGGGCCTTCTTCGCTCTGCATATTCGACGCCCCTTGTCGTCAAGATTACCGGGCCGGCCTTCAACCCAACGAGAAACGCTGAATAGCCCGAAGCGCCCGCCGTCGGCTTCCTAGGCGGGCGTCATGGGAAAAACGACGGTCACCGAGACGCCGTCGCGGGACGTATTGATATCGATCGTTCCCTTAAGACGTTCCTTGGCGACTCTTCTTACCAACGTCAGGCCCCTGGAGCTCCCCGTGCGCTTTTGGTCCTTGAATCCGCCGCCGGAGTCTTTGACTTGCAGGGTGCACGATCCGTCGATCCGCGTCATTCGCACGTCAATCGTACCGTCGCATTGCTCGGAAAATGCATACAGCAAGGCGTTCGAAACGAGTTCGGCGACGATCACGCCGCAGGCGGTCGCTTGATCCGCATCGAGCGCGATTTCCGAGGCGGAAAGGTTCCATCCACTGTCGCTCTCGAGCTTGCCGTGCGATTCAAATACTTGGTGGATAAGTCGTTCCAGGTACGTATCCATGGGCACGAGTGACGTTCCCCACTGAATGTGAATCATGCGATGAACCTCCGCCATGGCGATGACTCTCCGTTCCACGGCTCGGAAGGCGTCTCGAACCTCCTCGTGCGGAGTCAGTAGCTTCTGGTTAGCCAGGCACTGCGTCACCTCATGCAACGCCTTGGCGACTCGATGGTGCATTTCCTCGAGTAGCGTGTTGTATCGCGTGAGGTCGTGGAAAACGACCTGGATGCCGTCTTGGTGCGGCAACGGTCGCGCATAGACCGCCACGTCGACCGTCGCGTCTCCTTGTAACACTCGCATTTCTATCACATCTTCGACATTCTCGTTCTGGCTAAGTTTTTTGAGCCGCTCGACGGCCAGATCCCGAAACTCGGGATCGATGAAGTCGAGCAAGTTTCGATTGTTGACGCTCTTTACCCCAAATAGCTTGGTAGCGGCTGAATTCGCCAGCTTGATGCGACCGTTGCGAAGTATGACGATGCTGTCGGGAGACTGGTTGAACAGGGAGCTATAACGGAACTGTAATCGCGTTTCCTTGGTGACGTCCCAAAAGATCGCCTGCACGCCGCTGATCTTTCCCTCCGAATCTCGGACGGCCGTTTTCACGACCTTCACGTTGATCGGCACCTTCATCGTCTTGGACCGGTTTTGCTCGGTCTTGGCGATGCGGCGTCCCGTATCAAGAACCTCTTTATCATCTTCGACATAGGCTTGCGCCAGCTCCGGAGGGTAAACGTCGAAATCGGTTTTGCCGATGATTTGTTCGCTTGTCAGTCCGACGCTCTTGCAAAACTTTTCATTGGCATAGGTGAAACGCGAATCTTGGTCCTTGCGAAAGACGTATTGGGGAATGTGATCGACCAGGGAGTGGTACTTCGTCTCGGAGTCGCGTAGCTGCTGGTCGAGCTGCATCCGCTGGATGGCGATGGCCGCTTGGTCCGCCAGCGTCGATGCAAACCATTTTTCGATGGCCGTCAATCGCCGCTCGCGCGTTCCGTTGAGGTATAGCACCCCCTTGACCTCGTCGTCGAGTACCAGGGGAATGGCGACCATCGATCGATAGCGGCCTCGCAACTCCGGGTTGACGTGAGGATCCTTCGTGATGTCGTCAAGTTCGATCATCTGTTTCGTGCGTATGACGGTCCGGGTGATGCCATCGTCCTTGTCGAGCCGGGGTCGCGGATGAACCGATTCCTTCGGATGAAAAGTGCTTAGCAGTTCGAAGCTGTTCGCATCGACCAGGTAGATGACGCCCGTCGACGTGTGGGTGACCTTGATGGCCCCTTCGACGATTTCCTTCAGAATGTCGTCGATATCCGTCGCTCGTAGGATCTGATGGCCGACGCGATGCACTACGCCCAGGCCGGTGTCGCGTTCGACGGCGATCGCCGTGTGACGCATCACCGTCTCCAACAGCAAGGCGTCGCTGGCGTTGAAGGCGTTGATTTTTGAGCTGTGTGATACGGCGAGGACGCCGAGCGTCTGGTCGCCGATAATGATCGGCACCGTCAACAACGACTGCGTGTCGCTCGGAATTCCGGGGCCGATCGCGAAGCAGCCGGCGGTCTCAGGATCTTGGAAATCGCCCACTACGACGCATTCCGTTTTTCGGAAGGCGCGCACGATCGGAGATTCGTGAGAAGCGGCGCCGCCCGTCAGCGGCACTCGGCTGAGGTGCGGTTCGGTGACGGGGGGCCAGGCGGCTTGGGCGATGAGCGTATCGTCATCGTTTTCCGCGAGAAAAAGCGTGCATTGTTCGCTTCGCATCGCCTGGGCCACGCTTTGGACGGCGTGGTTGAGGAGATCCGACTTTTCCAACTGGGCGGTCGCGATTTCGGCGATCCGCGTCACGAGTTTGAACGCGTCGAGTTGCCGTTGTGCCGCATCGAATAGATAGGCTTCGTGAATGTCTACCGCAGCAGAGCTCGCCAGTTGCGAAAGCGTGTTGCGCAAGGCGTCGTCATCCTTCGCATAGAACCCGAATTGATCGTGGTCCAGCGTAATCAGCGCGATCGGCTGGCTATCCCAAAGCACCGGCACGCCGACCCACGAGTTCACGTCCGACGTCTCCGGAACACGACTCCACCCCGATTGCAGTCGCGTATCCGGTATGATGTTCAGTTGCTTCGAGTCCATAATGCTCTTGACGATCGGATCGAACTCGATTCGACCCAGCAGGCGGGGCGAGGCCTTGCCTTTGTCGAAGCCGCGGCCCCCCAGCAGGACTCGGCGTCCGTTCACGATCAACTGCATGGAAGCCTTGCAGAAAGTTACCCGCGATTCCAAATCGGACAGCACCTTGTCGGCGACGCCGTCGAGACTGGCTGCGGAGTATGCTTCGCTATACTGCTTTTGCAGGCGCACGGCGCTGTCGAACATCCGCGAGTTCTCGATCGCCATTGCGGTTTGATCGGCGATGGCGCAGCACATCTCGACCTCGGCGGGCGAGAAATGCCGAACTTCACGGATGGAATCTAGGCCGATCGTGCCGATGACTCGCCCTTTGTAAACCAAGGGAACGATGAGCATCGAGCGGACGCCCAGGTTGCGGACGAACTCCGCCACCCGTTTCGATTCGGCGACGATCGGATGCTTGGATACGTCGGGGGCGACCACCGGCTTCTTTTCATGGAGCAACTCTTCCTGGGTGGCGTGACCTTGGATCGGGATTTTCCCCCCAACGAGCGAACGACCGCTCGTCACCGGATACTCGACTTGAACGATAAAATGTTTTTCTTCCTCGTCGATTAACGTGATGGTCGCGTGATCGACCTCCGTCATTTCGGCCAGCATTCGCGTGACGTTCGTCAGCACTTCGGGTATTTTTCTCACGGGGATTAATTCCGCGGAGATCTTGGCCGGCGTTTGCCGGCGGCGGCCCGAATCGAATAACTCCACCGGACGTACGAAACAGAGCAGATAGGAATTCGCTTCGTCGTCGGTGATCCGCGAAGAAATGAGCAAAATGTCGGATGAGGTGGAATCGCAGTGCCGCATCCGACAAACCGTTTCCGGTCGATCGGCCACGTCAGCGCAGCTCAACGCCGCGAACGACGAGTCCTTGCCCTCGAATAGATCGTGAAAACGCAGCTTGAGAACGCGATCTTCCTCGCCTCCAGCCAGCTCGATCGCCTTGGAATTCAAATACTGCACCGAACCGAGAGCGTCGAAGACGAAGATCGGATCGGGAAGGTGACGCACGATTCCTTCAAGAAATCGCGAGTGGCGGATCGGTTCGAGGGAAATAGACGGCGGCGCGGTCGTGGACATGCGCAAGCTCCAGTGCCGGGAACGTTGCGTGGCGATGCGTCGAGACCTGAAGCCGTAATTGTCGGTGTATTCGCAGGTCGTCGCAAGGTTTTTCCGAGATCCCGCCGCGCGGGCGCCGTCAGGACCTCAGGCCGTAGTCGCATGGCAACTATATTAAATCGCGTATGTCGGCACGACGTGCGCTCTCCATAAGCGTTGAGCATGACCGCCAGATACAGTCGGTGTGACGGATAGGAACGTTCGGAAAGTATCCGGTATCGTTTACAACACTACGAGGCCGGCAATTGCTTGCCGTGGCTGGGTGTTCGGACGGTAATCGCCGGCACGTCTCACGAGTCGAAATACGCTTCGGAATGGGATCGTTAAACGGGGCATTAAACCGGCCCGGGGAAAATCCGTTATCCTGGCCCCTTGAGGCGGCTCCTCACGCCGAAGCGTTTCGCCAAGCGACTGTGTAAGGGAGAACGCCGTGCGCATGGATCGTTTGGTTGCTCTCGGCAAGCATTATCTTGCTCTCGGCGAGCCTTCGATCGGCCGAGCCGGTCGGAAAGCCGTACGTTTTTAAGACGGTCGGCGACCGCGAGTTGCGGCTCTACGTCGTCGAACCGCAAGTGCAGGTCGAGCCGCCGGCGCAGCCCAAGCGGTAGGCGCCCGCGAGGCCTCGCGGCCCGCCGCCTCCGGGCGGACGATGCAACCGTGTCGCCCAAGGCGAACGCCTTGCTGCTGTTTAACCGGGTGTACGACAACGGGCCCGACGACGGCTGGGGAACGGCCCCCGTTGGTGATCGTTATCCGGTGTGTTCTCCCGCGCGCAACATCACGAAGGGACGATCCGCCCGCAAACGTGTTCCTGGGGATGCAGGGCAAGCTGATTCCCGTCGCGGAGACAAGCCCAGGGTTCGACTGAGAGGGCTTTGCAAGTTGCCGCGAAGCGGAACAGGACCGCCGCCGTTCGGCCCCCTCGGCGTTGCCCAAGCACGGCCGGTTTCGGCGTCCGACGGTGCAGGGTCGGAGCGCCCGCTCGCTCGGGTTGTCGTCGATCGACGGAGCTTAGGCGTCGCCGGCGACTTTCGTGTCTTGCGTTTCGGCTTCGCCCTCGGTGGTGCTTGCTTGCTTACGTCGCTTGAAGCGGCGGTAGCCCAGGCCGGCGACGGCGAGCCCCGCCAGGAACAGGCTGCCCGGTTCCGGAACGGCCGTGTAGCCCACATAGAGGTCGTTGGCGATCGTGGTGACGTAGAAGGAGCCGGCTCCGGCGTGGGAGAAGGAGCCGTAGCCGTTGGTGAAGGTGCCGCTCGACCAGACGCCCCGTTCGTCGAACTGGAATTTGGAAGCGGCGGCGGGGTCGGCGACGTTGGTGGCGAACTTCCAGAGATAGTCGGTCGACGTGGTCGGATCGAAGTTCGCGGCCTGGCCGATGGTAATCGAATCGCTCAGCGACTCGATCAAGAGCGTGATCTTGTTCGAGCTGTCGGCGTTGATCAGCAGGGCGCCGACGTTGTTGTTGATGAGGTCCCATTCGGTACCCGCCCCGGTGACGCCGTCGGCCGCGACGTTCTTGAACTGGAAGACGAGGGTCGAACCGCCGGCCCAAGTGCTGGTCCCGGCTCCGGTATTGAGGAAGTCGGCCGTGCCGATCGAACCGATCGCGGTCTGGATGTTGCCTGACGTGACGACGGTCGCACCCGCGGAGAATCCGCCGCCGGAAGACAACGCGAACGTGCCGCCGGTCGCCCCGATGTTGCCGCCCATGGTCAGCAGGCCGCCCGCGGCCGTGATGCCGCCGCTGATGGTGTTGTTGTTCGCCGTGTTGACCACGACGAGTTCGCCCGCACCTTGCTTCACGATGCCGCCGTTGGTGACTCGGGCCGTGACGACGAAATCGGCCCCGCGCAGTCCGGTCGAGGTCGTCGTGCCGACGCCGTCGGCGACGTTGAAGGTCCGGACCGCATTGCCGAGATCGACGAACCCGGCCTGGGCGCCGAACAGCCCCGCGTTGTCGACGCCGGCCGCCGTGGTGGTCACCGAGTTGACGATGCCCGAAGCGCTCGGGCCGGTCCCCGAGTAAGCGAAGTTGGTGTTGAGATTCAGGCGACCGCCGGTGACGGCGTCGGAACTGAGTCGGAGGGTCGTGGCCAGGGCCGCGCCGTCGAACAGAAGACCGTCCGTCCCCGGCGCGTTGATCGTGATCGAGCCGGGCAAGCCGGTGGTCGCGTCGCCCAGCACCCGATTGATCCCCGTGTTCCGGACGATCAGTTCGCCGTAGATGTCGGTCCCTGCGATCGTGTTGTCGGCCGCGCCGCTCCAGGTCGGATCGACGATCTCGACCGTGAAGCCGCGTCCGGAGCTGTAGGTGCCGCCGTCGTTGATGAGGTTGAAGAATTTTTCGTGACGGTTCGAGCCGGTAAAGTTCGGGCCGTCGAACGCGAGGGTGCCGCCGGCGTTGATCTGGATCGTCACGTCGTCGGCGATCTGATCGCCGTCCATCCAATTCAGCGTGCCGCCCGAGTTGACGATCACGTCGGCGACGGTCTTGCTCGCAATGCCGTCGCCGCGAATCGCGCCGTTCGCGACGGTCGATCCGAAAATCAACGTGCCGCCGTTGATCGTCGTCGCGCCGGTGTACGTATTGACGCCGCTCAGCGTTTGCGTGCCGGTGCCCGTCTTCGTCAGCGCCAACACGCCGACTACCGACGTACCGGCGCCGGTGCCGGGAACCGGCACGATCGTCAGTCCGTCTTGCAGCGTGCCGTTGAAGGCGCCGTTCGCATCGTCGTTCCCGATCGTCAGCGTGTTGGTTCCGGCTGTTGCGGTCCAGGCACCGCTCGTGAAGAACAGCGGGATCGTGTTGACGATGATGCCGCCGGTCGTCGAATTGAGCCCGTTGATCGCTTGATTGAAGCCGCCGAGGTCGAGGGTCCCGGGAACGTTCAAACCGCCGATGACGGTATTGCCGACGATCGTGACGTCGCCCTTCCCCGCGCCGCCGGGCAGGGCGTTGGTCGTGGCCAGCTTCAGCGTGCCGGCGGTGATCGTCGTCCCGCCGGAGTAGGTGTTCTCGCCGCCGAAGATTTGCGTGCCTGCACCGAATTTGTTCACCGCCAGCGAGCCGCTGATCACGCCGCTGAAATTATTGAGGCCGGTGTTCGTCACCAGGGCGCCGGCAGCCGCCAACGTGTACGCCGAGATGTTGGCCTGGTTGTTCGTCAAGGCCGCGGTGCCGCCGAGGGTCAGCGTTCCGCCGGTGCCGATCACCGATCCGCCGCCGGCCAGGCCGTCGATGGCCTCGCTCTGAGTGCCGAGGTTGAACGTGCCTCCGCTCCTCACGACGACGCTGCTGGTATCCAGGATTTGGTCGCCGCCGGTACCCGTGATCGCGGCGGTCGCAAGGTCTTCGATAATCAACGCCGCCGCGGCCGCGCCGCCGCTTACCGAGTGAACCGTCGCCGTCGAAGCCTTCCCCATGTTAAACGTGCCTGCTTGCACCTGCACGCTCAGATTCAGGTTGTCGGTCGTGCTGCTGACGGTGAGCGTTCCGAGGCCGGTCTTTTGCAGAATCCCGGGCACTCCCGCGATGCCGATCATTCCTTGAGCGGTCTGCGTCACGGTCACGGTGTTCGGCACGTCAATCGCGCTGATCGTGTTGAAAGTCAGACCGAAAATGAGGTTGTTCGTCGCGGTCTGACGCAGAGTGCCGCCGTTCATCAAGATGTTCGTGGCGGCGGCGGCCTGGCTGCCGAGGTTCTGGCCCAAGGCCGAGCCGTTGGCATATTCGAGAATGCCGCCGTTTAAGTAAAGCGAACCCGTATACGTATTCAGCCCGGCCAGTGCGACCGTTCCGGTCCCGGATTTAACGACCGTCGTCACGCCGGTGCCGTTGAGAACGATCGCCGAATTAACCGTCATCTTGTTGGCTGAATTGTTGATGAAGATGAGTTCCCCGGCGGCGTTCGCCGCCGTACCGCCGGCCGTCAAGCTTCCCGCCGTTCCGGCGATGCCGATCGTCAAGGGCCCGGTGCCGCTGCCGGCCAGAATCGTGCCGACGGTTCCCAGCCGTAGCGTCCCTGCCGTCGTGCCGTTGCGAACGTCGATCGTTCGCGCGGCGGCGTCGAAGAATGTGAACGTGTTGGCGTCGATCGTTCCGGTCGCCGCCAGCGTGACGTCGCCGCTCGTCGAATTGTCCACCTTCACGTTCGTAACGGTGTTGGAAGCGACCGTGTTGCCCGTCAGCGCGGTGTAGCCGGTGTATTGCGTCAGGGTCGTGCCGCCGGCGGCGACCAGATCCGCGCCGTTCCAGGTCGCCCCCGCCACGATGCCGTTCGTTCCCGCATTCGTCGAGTTGACGGTGATCGCGCCGCCGGCGGTGGTCGTTTGGAAGTTCAGCGTGCCGCCGAGGCCGGTTCGCGTGATCGCCGCCGGCAAGTTGAGGGTCAGCGAGTTGCTCACCGAGATGTTGTTCAAGACGACGAAATTGTCCTTGCCGGTAAACTGGAAGGCGGCGAACGTCTGTGCGACGTTGAAGTTATTGGAGCTGATCGACAACGTTCCGCCGTTGCCGAACGCGAGGTTCGTGCCCGTGCCCAAAGTGAGATTCGTGGTAGGCAAAAGCATGTTCGTCGCGACGCCTGAATTCGCGTAGTCCAACATCAACGTACCACCGAAGATTTGGACGCCGGTTCCGGTCGTTGCGGCGACGGTGTTCTGACCGCGTAGCGTCAACGTGCCCAAACCTAACTTCGAAAACACCCCCGTTCCGCCGCCGGAGATAATGCCGGGAATTTCCAGGGTCGAGTTGCCGACGACCGGGCCGCCGGCGACGTTGATCGCCCAAGCGGCGTTGGCAGCCACCGCGATATTGCGATTGTTGCTCAGGATGATCGTCGAGTTAGCGCCCGGCTGAACCTGCAGGGTGGACGTCGTGGCTAACGTCAAATTGGTTGCCGGCGCGACCGGCACCGCGCCCAACGAACGATCGCTGTCGATGACCAGCGTCGTCAAAGCCGCTACAGACGTGGCCGCCATCGATTTATTCACGGCACCGGCGGGCGTCGTCAACAAGTTGAAAATGCCGGTGTTAAACGTGACCGTCGGCGTCCCCGAGACCGCCTTGATGTCGCCGAGGAACGTGGCGTTGTTGCCGGCACGGGCAAAAAGCGAGGGAGACGTGACGACGTTTAAAGTTCCCAGGAACGTAAAGGCACCCGGGTTGGCAATGCCGTCGTTCGTCGTGTTGCCCGTGACGACAAAGTTACCGGTCACCGTCGTCTGGATGTTATTACTCAACGTGTGGTCGCCGTTGAGCGAGCCGATAAAATCGGTCGTGCTCGTCACTCTGATCAAACCGGTGCCGAGCGCGGCATCGTTGCCGATGCCGATATTGGTTTGGCTGCCTGTGAACGGGCTGATGCCGCCGGTGAAATCATTCGAGTTGGTGAAATAGAACGTTCCGATATTGAAACTGGCGGAGTTGGCGCCGGTCAGTACGTTTTGCTTGGTGAGTACCAGCAGATTCGTATTGCGCTGAACGGCCGACGCCGCGGCGCCTAGTCCCCCCTTGGAGGCCTCGGTCGGAGATCCAAACTTGTACGTCGTGCCGTTCGCAATGATCGAGCCGCCGTAATAGATCGGAGTTCCGCCGACGTTGCTGTAGGCCCCCAGGGTAATATTCGCGAGCGCCGCGTTGCTCATATCGATGACCGCAGACGCACTGGTGTTGCTGGTATCCAGCATCACCGACCCGCCGGCTGAGGCGCCGTTGATCCGATCGAGCAACGGTTGAATGTCGGTCGCTCCTACAAGTGCCACGCCCGTCGTCGCCGCGAGCAGCACATTGCGGCTGCCGGCCGCACCCAGGATGGAACTCACACCATCGAACAATAAATAGCCGCCGCTGACGACGATCGGACTGCCGGCCAGGGCGCCGGTCGCGTTGTCGCCGGTGAGCATCAGCACTCCGGCGCCCGTTTTCGTCAATCCGCCGGTAGCCGCGGTCGTAGATAGATCGCCGCTCAAAATCGCATCGACGCCGCCGGTGCCCGCGGCCGAAAACCCGTCGGAGACGTCCACGGTGCGCGCCGCGGCACCCAATTGGATATCGTTTTGGAAGTCGATAATGCCGGTCGAACCGAGGCTGTTTCCGGCCGACTGTGCGAGGTCGAGAATGTTTCCGGTCGGGACGAAGCCGCCGCTGCCCCAGGTCACTTGGGCGCCTGAGCCGCCGAGGTTGACGATGCGGGTGCCGGTGCCGCCGTTGCTGAAGCCGCCGTTACCCGTGAATTGAACCTGGTCGAAGCCGGTGCCGAGCGAACGGTAGAAGTCGCCGCTTGCCGCGGTCAACTCGAGGACGGCGCGAGTCACGCCGGTGGCGGCAAAAACCAGGTTTCCGCCCCCGGTGTTGGTCGTCGTCAGCGTCGTGCCGCCGAGTCCCCCGGGCAACGCCAGGGCCGAGTTGAGTTGCAGGATACCGCGGTTGATCGTCGTCGTACCGGTGTAGGTATTATTGCCGCTGAGCTGCACGACCGACGTGTCCGCCGCGCCGGTGAACACGAGGCTTGTCGGCCCGCCGTTGTCGCCGATGCCGAACAGGAGATTCTGCCTGCGGTCGATCAAAACGCCGCCGATCGTCAACGTGCGAGCGCCGAGGCCGGCGAACAACATCGAGTCGCCCGCGATGCCGATCGTCTGGTTGCCGGCGCCGGTGATGTTGAACGTGCCGCCGCCAAGACCCAAGGTGAACGTCTTAGCCAGAGCCGCCGTCGAGGTCCACGTCAACGCCCCGCCGTTTAAGGTGAACCCGGTGGTAGCGCCGTAGCGCGCTTGGGCGTCCATTGCCAACGTTCCGCCGTTGATCACGATCTGTCCGGTAATCGTATTGGTTGCGGTTCCGAGCGTGAGCGTGCCCGCACCGCTTTTAGTAATCGAGCCGGCAACGATCGTGGAACTAAACGTGAGCAGATCGGTGGCCAGGTCGGTGCGGACGACCAGTTCGCCGGTCCCGGTGGGACCGGCCCGAAGCGTGCCGGTGAGGATCGACGCGGCATTGCCGCCGGCTTTCAATAATCCGCCGCTGGTGATGGTCAGGGTGTTCGAGGCCGCGATCGTGAGATTGAAGGCCCCGGCGATTCGCAACGAGTTAATCGTGTCGGTGGTCTGGGCCGAGATGATGCCCGTTTGGTTTATGTCCCTGCCGGTGTTGGCGCCGAGCGTGACGCCGGCTGCCGAGGTTGCGGTATTCGTATCCGTGCCGTAAACGATCGCCCGGACAAATCCCCCGGCGTCGTACGCGGCGTAGTTGTTGCCGCCAAAATACAGGCCTGCATCGAGGAACTGGCCTGCCGCCGGAGGCGAGGCAAACTTCACTTGGTTCAAGGCGGCGGTGCTTCCCGCGCCGGCCACGGTGAAGTTACCCGTGGCGCCGCTTGTCCGAGCGAACGAATCGAACGTAAGCGTAGTATCTTGTGCGGCGGTGCGCTGGGAAAGGATCGTGCCGTCGCCGGCGGCAAAGCTGAGCGCGCCCAGGGTCTGAGAGATGGCTCCCAGAGCGCCGACGTTATCGAACCGGAACGTGCCCGGCCCGGCAAACGTCAGTCCGGAAGTGGTCGAGAGCGAACCCGTAGCGCCATTCAGTTGCAGCGTGCCCGCGGAAACGCGGGTCGTGCCGGTATACGTGTTCGCTCCGCTCAAGGTCAACGTTCCGAGGCCGATCTTCGCGAGGCCGCCGTCGCTCAAGCCGCTCGTTCCCGTGTTTGAATTGCCGATGCCCGCGGCGAACGCGACGCTTTGACCGTTGGTGTCGATCACCGCGCCGCCGGCGATCGTCGCGCGGGCGGAAATGTCGCTGTTGTTTCCCGCATAGCGGAAGATGCCGCCGTCGAAGATGATGCTGCCGGCGGGCGTCGTCGGATTGCCGAGCTGATTGATGTCTGAAACGACCAGCGTGCCGCCGGCCAGCGTCGTGGTTCCGGTGTAGTTCTGGTTCGCCGTGAACTCGACGGTGCTGTTGCCGCCGAAGAGCCCGGCGCCGCTGTTGTAGCTGCCGTTGTCGCCGATGATGACGTTGTTGGCCCCGGTCACGACGTTCTCCGTCGCGATCTGCAGATAGCCGCCGCTTCCTCCGGTCGTCGCCGTTCCCAGTGCGGCCCACGGGGCACCGCCGCCGAAACGGTAAGTATTCAGGGCGCCGGCCGCGAGCGTCGTTCCCGAATAACGCCGTGCCCCCACCGCTCCCAAGTACATGTCGCTGCCGTTGAAGCCCGTGACTCCGGTGTTGTTGAAGTTCAATGCGACGACGCCGTGGGAGGCGGCCGTAATCCCCACCGAACTGAAATCATCGGTCGGCGAGCTGAGCGTGATCAGGCCGCCGGTCGTGATCAGCGAGAAGTTGGCTCCCGCGGTAAAGCCCTGATCGTCGATCAGGCCGCCCGTGTTGAAGACGGCCGTGTTCAGGACCGCGGTGCTTGTCAGCCGCAGAACGCCGCCGGTGATCGTCAGCGTCGGCCGGGTCGGGTCGTTCGGGCCGCTGCCCGTGCCGGTCCAGCCGCTCAAATCGCCGGAGAGCACCAGAATTCCGCCGCCGCTCTTGACGAGGTTGATGTTGTTTTCGAAGAGTCCCGGGCCGCCGATAAGTCCGTCATAGGTGTCCGTGAAGCCGGTGCCGATGTTCAAGGTCAGGACCGAGTTACCTGCCGGATTACCGCCGTTATCCGCGCCGCCGACGACGCTGTTCGCGGTACCGGTTCCGCTCGTGACCAGGATTCCCGACGCCGTCGTTTGATTAAACGTTTGGCTCACGGGTCCGCCGGCGCCGCCGAGCGCCAATTTGCCGCTGGTCGTTCCGCTGCCGAGCGTCACGACATAAGCGGCGGAACCGGACGTCGCCAGCCGATTGTTCCCGCCGGCCAGCGCCAAAACACCTTCGCGAACGGTAACCGGGCCGGCAAACGTATTCGCTCCCGTCAAGGTCTGCGTCCCGCTTCCCCCCTTGGCGATGCCGCCCGCGCCGCTGATGACGCCGCTGAACGTCGCATTCAAGTTATTCGTACTACCCATCGTCAGCACGAAGCCCGATCCGACCGTGACCGACCCGGTGTTCAGGCTCGTGGTGGTATTGGACAGCGCGCCGATCGTCTGGGTGGCGCCGACATTGAACAGGGCGCCGTCGGCCACGTCGACGGTCGCCAAGGTTCCCAGCGCCGTGGCGTTATTCGAATTCAGAGTGCCGGCCGAAATATTGAATCGTGTACCGTCGACGATGCTTGTCGCGGCCGTCGCCAAGGTCATGGTTGCCAAGCCGGATTTGGTGATGGTCCGCGCCGCGCCACCGTCGTTGAGCGCGCCCAGCGTGAGGAGCGTTGCGCCGCCGCCGACCGGGTTGGCGATGTTGAACGTCGCGTCCCCGCTGAACGTCGTCGCTCCGAAGATCAAACCGGCGGTGCCGCTGGTGACGTTCCCTCCGTTGACGCTGAGCGTGTTGCCGCCGATCGACAAGGCTCCGAACGTGTAATTCACACCGACGCCGGCGACGCTCTTCTCGCTGATAATCGTCGCATCGCCCGTGACCGTCGTCGCGCGGTTGAAGGCCAATAGGGCGGAGTGCCTTAAATCGAGCGTCCCGCCGGCCAACGTCAACGTCGATGCGCCGGTACCCAAGACATTTGCGCTTCCACTGGCCGCCAAAGTACCGGCATTAATCGTCACGCCGCTGGTGAACGTGTTGGCGGCGGTCAGGGTCAACTGCGAGGTCGCACTGTTCTGGAATACGCCGGTGACGTTCGTCCCGATGACGTTGCTGAAGGTCACTACGCCGGTGCCGGATCCCGAATTCGTAATCGACCCGATCGGATTCATCGCGCCGGTCTGGAAGGTGATGTTGCCGGACCCGTCGGCATCGGCGATGAGGTTGCCGGTGCCGGAAACCGCGCTGGAAACGGTAAACAGAGCCGCTCCCGCCGAACTAATCGTCGTGCCGGCGCTATTGACCGTTAGCGCGCCGCTGACCGTGAAAGCCGAAGTGTCGCTCGCTTGTCGCAGGCCGGTGACGTTCGTCCCGACCGGTGCGCTGATCGTCGTCGTTCCGGTGCCTAGGCCGGTGTTGGTGACCGTTCCGGCGTTGTTTACGGCGCCGGTGGCCAGCGTAATCGTGCCGGTGGTCGCATTATTATTGATCGTGAGATTATTGGCGCCGGTGACGCCGCCGCTGAACGTCGTCGACACGGCGGTACCGGTGTTGCCGATCGTCAAAGTCCCGGTCGTCGTGGAGGCCAACACGATCTGGGTCGGGATGATTAAGCCGGTCGTGCCGACCAGCAATGTCGCCGCGGCGGAGCCGCCGGCGGAATCGCCGAGCGTCACGACGTTGGCCGCCGGCCCGAACGCGGCGGCGTTCACCAGGCCGAGCACGGTTCCCGACTTGATCGTCAGCCCGCTCGTGAACGCGTTGATGCCGCTGAGAGTCAACTGCGAGGTGGCGCTGTTCTGGATGACGCCGCTCACGTCGGTGTCGATGGCCGAGCTGATGACCACGCCGCCGGTTCCCGTGCCCGCGTTCGTCATGACGCCCTGTCCGCCAATTCCACCGGAGACGGTCAGCGTGTTGCCGGAGTTGTTGGCCCAGGTTTGACTCGCGCCTAAAACGAGAGGCGCACTGATACTAAGGCTGCCGGCGCCCGGGTTGAGCTTGATGCCGGTGATCGTATCGCCGCTGGTCGAGTTCGTGGGATTGATGGTCAGAATGCCGCCGCCGGAACCGATGGACACATTGGAGGTCGCCGCGGCATCCATCGTCAAGCTGGCGATGGCGAAGTTTTGGCCGAGCGTCGTGTTGAGGTTGGTGGCGCCCGTTGCATAAAAGTGAACGTCGGTGGTCGAGCCGGGCAACGCATTGGTGTTCGTGGTCCCGGCGGCGTCGGTCGTCCAGTTCGACGTGTTGCCGCTGAACGCCGTCCAGTCGCCGCTCACTCCGCCCAAGAAG
>JAWXBP010000341.1 GCA_034440135.1 Planctomycetia bacterium | reverse complement strand
GCACGCACGCGCTCTCGCATGGCGCGGGGCAGACGCGGCCGGTGAACTCGGGGAAGTTGTTCGTGGCGTGCAGGCGTTCCAGCGCCTCGCGCCATTGCTGGCGATAGACCAGGTCGTTGAAGTCCGGAATGATGTTTCCCAGCGGGCAGCCGGTGTGGCAGAACGGCACGCCGCAATCCATGCAGCGCGCGCCTTGCGTGACGATCTCCTCGATCGGCAGGACCTTGAGGAACTCGTGATAGTGATGCACGCGTTCGGCGGGCGCTTCGCTGGAGTACTGCTTGCGCGGGTACTTGATAAATCCGCGGACGTCACCCATTGGCTTCCTCGACGGCCACCTGGCCGGTTTGACTGTTCATGGCTTGTTGACGCTGCGAGGCCAGAGCCGCCTTGTAATCGCTCGGCATCACTTTGACGAATTTGTCTTTGAGCTGGTCCCAGTTGTCCAGGATGCGGCGACCGACCGTGCTGCCGGTGTAATGGACGTGGTTGCGGAGCAGTTCCATCACGGCCACCTGGTCATCCAGATCGCTCATGTCCTCTAGCTCGACCATCTCTTGATTCACGCGATTGGCGAACGTGCCGTCTTCGTCGAGCACGTAGGCGATGCCGCCGCTCATGCCGGCCGCGAAGTTGCGCCCGGTGCGGCCCAGAATCACCGCCACGCCGCCGGTCATGTATTCGCAACCGTGATCACCAATGCCTTCGACGACCGCCTTTGCGCCGCTGTTGCGCACGCAGAAGCGCTCGCTGGCGATGCCGCGCAGATACAGCTCGCCGGCCGTCGCGCCGTACAGGCAGACATTGCCGGCGATGATGTTGGCTTCCGCCTGGAACGTCGCTTCGCGCGGCGGGGCGACAATTACCTTGCCGCCGGAGAGACCCTTTCCGCAGTAATCATTTACGTCTCCTTCCACGCGGACCGTCACACCCGGCGCGCCGAAGGCCATCAGGCTTTGCCCCGCGCTGCCGCGGAAGTTGAGTTGAATGGTGTCTTCCGGCAAGCCCTTCGCGCCGTACCGCTTGGTGATCTCGTTCGAGAGAATCGTGCCGACGGTGCGATTGATGTTGCGAATCGGCAGGTCCACCGTGACTGGCTTCGACTTTTCCAGCGCCGGCTTGCAGAGATCGAGCAGCTTCGTCAAGTCGAGCGACTGATCGAGCCCGTGGTCCTGATCCTGGCAATGGTGCGTCTTGACGTAATCCGGCATGTCCGGCTTGCGGAGGATGGCGGAGAAATCGAGCCCCTTGGCTTTCCAATGCGAGATCGCCTTCCGCGTGTCGAGCATATCGACGCGGCCGACCATTTCGTTGATCGTGCGGAAACCGAGTTCGGCCATCAACTGGCGCATCCCTTCGGCGATCAGGAAGAAGAAATTGACGACGTGTTCCGGCTTGCCTTCGAATTTCTTGCGCAGTTCGGGGTCTTGCGTGGCAATGCCGACCGGGCAGGTATTCAGATGGCACTTGCGCATCATGATGCAGCCGATCGTTACGAGCGCGCCGGTAGCGATGCCCCACTCTTCCGCGCCGAGCATCGTGGCGATGATCAGATCGCGCGGCGTGCGCAACATGCCGTCGGTTTGCACGACGATGCGGCTGCGCAGGTCGTTCATCAC
Organism: Planctomycetia bacterium; assembly: GCA_034440135.1. Taxonomy (NCBI): domain Bacteria; kingdom Pseudomonadati; phylum Planctomycetota; class Planctomycetia; species Planctomycetia bacterium. The sequence goes on along the minus strand of JAWXBP010000341.1, from coordinate 29,756 downwards.
CAATACCTGGTGCGTCTCGGCGAGGCCAAGTTCCCATGGCAGCCCGGCGTGCTTAATCGAAGTCTGCGGGCTCGCGCCGGTGCCGCCGTCGTGACCGGAGATCAAGACGACGTCGGACTTGCCCTTCGAAACGCCCGCCGCCACGGTGCCGACGCCGACTTCGGCGACGAGCTTCACGCTGACGCGCGCGGCGCGATTGGCGTTCTTCAAATCGTGAATCAATTGCGAGAGATCTTCGATCGAATAAATGTCGTGATGGGGCGGCGGGGAGATCAAACCCACGCCGGGCGTGCTGTGACGAATGCGGCCGATCTCCTGGTCAACCTTATGACCGGGAAGCTGCCCGCCTTCGCCGGGCTTGGCGCCTTGGGCCATCTTGATTTGGAGTTCCTTGGCGCTCGTCAGATATTCCATCGTCACGCCGAAGCGACCGCTGGCCACCTGCTTGATGGCGCTCGAACGGTTATCGCCGTTGGCGTCGAGAGTGTAGCGAGCCGGATCCTCGCCCCCTTCGCCGGTGTTGCTCTTGCCGCCGATGCGGTTCATCGCGATGGCCAGCGTCTCATGCGCTTCCTTCGAGATCGATCCGTACGACATCGCGCCCGTAGCGAAGCGCTTGACGATCTCTTTCGCGGGCTCGACTTCGTCGAGCGGAACGGGCTTCCCCTGCTTGAACGCCAGCAGGCCGCGCAAGGTGAGGAGTTGGCGCTCCTGGTGGTCGATCAATTTGCAGTACTGTTCGAAGTCCGCCTTGCTGTTCAAGCGCGTGGCAATTTGCAGTTTGGCGACGACCTCGGGGTTGAGCATGTGCGCTTCCCCTTTGCGGCGCCATTGGTATTGCCCGCCGACGTCAAGGTCCAGCAGCGAGGCCACTTCCGCGCGCGGGAAGGCGTACTCGTGGCGGCGCAGCGTCTCTTCCGCGATCGTCTCGATGCTGATCCCTTCGATGCGGCTCGCCGTCCAGGTGAAGTATTCGTTCACCAGCGTGCTGTTCAGCCCGATCGCCTCGAAGATCTGCGCGCCGCGGTAACTTTGCTGCGTCGAGATGCCCATCTTCGACGCCACTTTGAGCACGCCCTTCTTGGCCGCCTTGAGGAAATTCTTTTCCAGCTTTTCGCGCTTCAGGTCCTTCGGGATGTAGCCCTCGGCCTGCATCTGCTCCAGCGTTTCGAGCGCGATATACGGATTCACCGCGCCGGCGCCGTAACCGGTCAAGAGCGCGAAGTGATGCACCTCACGGGCTTCGCCGGTTTCGACGACGAGGCCGCAATGCGTGCGCGTTTCTTCGCGGACCAAATGATGATGCACGCCGCTGGTGGCCAACAGCGCCGGAATCGGGACCATGTCGGCGTTCACGCCGCGATCGGAGAGGATCAAAATCGTGATCCCTTCCTGAATTGCTTGCGACGCTTCGGCCCGTAGTTCCTGCATCCGCTTTTCGAGTCCCTCGGGACCGGCCGAGCGCGGGAAGAGCATCGACAACACGCGGCTCTTCAAGCGGCCGGAGTTGAGCGACTTGATCTTTTCCAACTCGCGATTGTCGATGAACGGCGTTTCCAGCCGCAGCAACTCGCCCTGGTCGGGCGTCTCGTCGAGCAAATTGCCTTCCGAGCCGATCGTGGTGACCATCGACGTGATGATCTCCTCACGAATCGCGTCGAGCGGCGGATTGGTGACTTGCGCGAAGAGTTGCTTGAAGTAGTTGTAAAGCAACTGCGGGCGATCGGAGAGCACGGCCAGCGGCGCGTCGTTCCCCATCGAGCCAATCGTTTCCGCGCCGTCGATGGCCATCGGACCCATGATGATCTTCAAGTCTTCGATCGTATACCCAAACGTGCGTTGCAAGCGGCGCAGCGGTTGATCGACGTGGCCGTTGACGTGCGCCGGCTCCGGCAACGCTGCCAGCGACTTCTGGCGCTCGGTAATCCACTGGCGATACGGACGCCGCGAAGCGAGCGAACGCTTCAGTTCCGCGTCGTCGATAATCCGTTTCTGCGCGGTATCGACCATGAACATCCTCCCGGGGCGCAGGCGGCCCTTTTCCACCACGTCTTCCGGTGGAATGCTCAACACGCCCGTCTCGGAAGCCATGATTACCAGGCCGCCTCTGGTGACCGTGTAACGGCTGGGCCGCAGCCCGTTGCGGTCTAGCACCGCGCCAATCACCGTGCCATCGGTGAACGCCATCGACGCCGGACCGTCCCATGGTTCCATCAGGCAGGCCTGGTATTCGTAGTAGGCCTTCTTCTCGTCCGACATGCTTTCGTGCCCGGCCCACGGCTCGGGAATCAGCATCGACATCGCCTGCACCAGCGAACGACCGGTCATCACCAGCATTTCGAGCACGTTGTCGAACGAGGCGGAGTCGCTGACACTCGGCGTGCAGATCGGGAAAATCTTCTTCAGGTCCGCGCCATACTTTTCGCTGGCCAACATGCTCTCGCGGGCCCGCATCCAGTTGCGGTTGCCGCGGACAGTGTTGATCTCGCCGTTGTGCGCGAGATACCGCAGCGGCTGCGCGAGGTCCCACGTCGGGAACGTGTTGGTGCTGTAGCGCTGATGCACGAGCGCCAGCGCCGACTTGAACCGCTCGTCGGCCAGATCGGCGTAGAAACGCTCGACCTGATCGGCCAGCATCAAGCCTTTGTAGATCATCACGCGGCTGGACAGGCTCGGCAGGTAGCAGTATTTCTTCTGCGACAGGCCGCTCTCGCGAATCTCGCGCTCCAGCCGTTTGCGGATCACGTATAGCTTCCACTCGAACATCTCCGGCGACGTCTTCTCGCCGCGGGCGGCAAAGACCTGCGCAATGAACGGTTCCACGTCGCGCGCGGTGTGCCCGATGCAGCGATTGTCGATCGGCACTTCGCGCCAACCGAGCGGCGTTTGACCTTCTTCCTTGATCAGCTCTTCGAGCCGGCGCTGGCAATGCTCGCGTTCTTCCTGCTCTTGCGGCAGAAAGACGCAGCCGGCCCCGTAGTCGCCGACGGCCGGCAAGGTGATGCCCAACTCTTCCGTCTTGGCGCGCAGAAATTCATCCGGCAATTGCGTCAGGATGCCGGCGCCGTCGCCGGTCAGCGGATCGCAGCCGCAAGCGCCGCGGTGCGTCAGGTTGACCAGGATTTCCAGGCCTTGATGCACAATCGCGTGGTTCTTGCGCCCCTCAATGTCAACGACAAAGCCCAGACCGCAGGCGTCGTGTTCGTTGTCCGGATCGTAGAGGCCCTGGCGCGCAGGGAGTCCGGTGTTTCGTTGGGCGTCGGACATGGCTAACTCCTCATCGCCGCGGGAAAGCGAAGCGCCGTGCGTGCGGTGCGCGCGTCCCCAGTGGATGGATGTGATGTATCGCTGGCGCCGTTGAATTCGGGCGCATGATCTGCAAGAGAAGATGTCGTACCTTCGGTCGCCGAGTCGCCGTTGACGTTCGCCGCCACATGACCATTACCGGCCGCATGATGTTCTCGACCGTCGAGCGCGATCGGCTCGTCCACGCTGCTTTCGCGGCGCAGCAATTCAATGAAGCGTTCGGCGACGCTCGCCAACTCGCGCCCACGGCGATAAATGATGCCCAACGGGCGGACCAATTCTTCGGTCGCCAACGGGACCGCCTTCAAGCTGCCGGCCGCGACTTCACGTTGCACCGTCGGTTCCGGGAGCAAGGCCACGCCCGTCCCGACTTCAACCGCCCGCTTGATGGTCTCGATATTGTCGAACTCCATGACCGTGGAGACTTCCACGTCGGCCAGATGGAGCGCCCGGTCGATTTCCCGGCGGATGGTCAGCCCTTCATCGAACCCGACCAGGGCCTCGCCAGCCAATTGAGCTAGTTCAATGGACGCCTCGTTCGCCAACCGATGTTCTGGCGAACAGGCCAGGATCATCGGCTCCGTTCGCCACTCGATCGCCAGAACGGTCCGGGAGCTCTTGGGATAGCTGACCAGGCCAAGGTCGGCCTTATCCCGCTCGACGGCGTCATAGACCCGGTGGGGATGCAGGTACTCCAGCCGGACATTGGCCTTCGGGTGCCGGCTGAGGAACTCCTTCAAATACCGGCTCATATGGTGGAGGCCGACCGAGTAGATCGACGCCACGCGGAGCCGGCCGGCTACCTCGTGATGCAGGGTGCGGACCTTGTCTTCGAGGACGAAATACCGCTCGACCAGCCCACGGCATCCGTCGTAATAGGCTTCCCCTTCAGGAGTTAGGACAAACGGCCGCTTCGATCGGTCGATCAGCCGCACGCCCAGCCGTTGCTCCAACTGGTTGACCACCTGGCTGGCGCCGCTCTGGGAAATCTCGTTCTCCTCCGCCGCCCGCGAGAAGCTGCGGAGCCGGACGACATCGCAGAAAACCTTGAGGCTTTTGAGATGCACGGGGGACAACCTTCGGATGAAGAATACAAATACAGCGCAGGAGCAACATTCGCAGGGAGCATAATACAATAAACGGGGACAGACCCGGGGTCAAGCAGGTTCGGGGGGCTGGTGGCACTAAGTCCGGACTTCGCCGTTGCCTGCGTGTGGCCTGGATCGAGCGCCAGATTCGAGTCGAAGCCGGTCCGAACGAGACGCGGGGCGCGGATGCCTGGGCCTATCGGCTAAGCAAGACAAGAAACGGGTATGCCAACCCCGAGAGCAACATCAAAGCGAAGGCACAGGCCAACGACAACCAAGCGTTCCGTCCGAGTCGTATCGCGCGATTGACGGCGGCCGGCGCGGCGTCAAATTCCAGCACCCGGCCGACGGCACGATCGAGTCGCGACACGGCCAGCGCAATCCAAATTCCGATTCCCCCGCGAATGGCATTGGACAAGAGCGTTTGGTTCCGTACCTGCTCTTATACAGGGAATTCTGAATCCGGGCCAAGGAAGACAAGTACATAGAACACTTGTCCGGCGCAAAAAAGTACGATCAATCCAACAGCGACCGAGAGCAGTCGCATTGCGTATCGCGAGTGAGTTAGCCATTGGGCCTGCTGAGACGTCAGCCGATCGAGTTTTGATATCGAAACATTCAATTCGCCCTCTGCATCTTCCCCCTGCGAAGTGCTTGTGGGAGTGGCGAAGGGATTCTCGTTGTCCATGGTTCGACTCGCTAAGACCAATTTGAGTGATAGGCGTACTTCCCACGGCTACGCCTGACGGCCAGTGCTCACCCCACGCCAAACTCCTTTAACCAAGCCTCCACTTCCTCCGCAGTCAGCGGTTCCGTCGGCTTGCTGGTGCGCGGCGGTCGGGCAGTCGGCGTCGAGCCGCGGCGGCGGTTGAGTTCCTCTAGCCACGCTTCACTCGCCACCGCCGTCGCTTTGCGGCGTTTGGCGGCGCGTTGCAGGCGGTGATCGCCCGAGACGACCGTGAGTTGCTTGGGGGCGCTGTCGGCGGCGATCAACCGCTCCAGCAGGTCGTCGGCTTCTTCGCCAGGTTCGGAGTATTGCACCTGGATGCCATGCAATAGCTCATGCCGCGGGCGGTCGCGCGGAGCCTTCGCCCCGGCGTCGAATACCACGATCGTGCGCGCCGCCTCCTCAGGCGTCAGACTCGACGCCAGCAGTCCGAGCAAGGCATTCCGCGCGCGTTCCAAGCCGCCGGGACCAAGACGCCGGCCCATGAGGCCCGCCACATGCAGCAGGTTGTAGCCGTCGATCAAAAGCTTCATGCGCGGCCGGAAGGCGAGAGAACGAGTTACCTCAATGGGAACTCAGTCTAAGTCGCCCGGCACATTGCACAAGCGCCGCTACGCGGCCGCCAACGGCGCAACGACGAGCCTGGAACTGTAGGCGTAGGCCGCGGCCAAGATCGTCAGGAACGCCGCCACGCTGGCGAACATCGTCGGGTAGGCCGCCACGCCGTTGCGTTCGGCAAGCCAAAGCAATCCGCCCGCCAGCGGCGAGACCACGAACGCGCCGAAATCGAACATCGCCATCGTGAGCGTCGTCGCCAGCCCGCGATAGCGCGCCGGGAAGGCGCGGCTCACTCCGGCCGTCGCTGCGGGGAACAGCATGGCATGCGCGGCGCCGATCATGAACGCCGGCACGATCAGGTGCCAGCCTTCCGTGATCGGGATAAAGCACAGCATCCCGGCGATCAACGAGCTAAGTCCGCATAGTGCCACGCTGCGCGTACCGTATTGATCCGCCATCCGCCGCAGCGCCATTCGGGCGCCGAACGCGGTGATCGTATAGACGCTAAAAAACCAGGAGATCGACGCCACTTGAATCGACGCGGCGAAGGGGCGCACGAAGACCGTCGGCAGGCTTAAGCCAAAGCCCATCGCCGCGGCGACGACCAGCAGCGGCCCCGGTCGATACTTTCGAAGCACATAAAAAATGGGCAACCGCCGATGTTGCGGATGGCGCACGGCGTTGCGCGCGCCGAACGTCGCGCAAACCAGCGACGCAAAACCCATCGTCGCCGCGCCGCAGAACATCGACCAGATCGGCGCGTGCGCCGAGAGAAAATCCGTCAGCAACGTCCCGCATTGCATGCCGAGAAAGCCCGACGTACCGAGCGTGCCGACCACTTCCGCCAAGCGCTCCACGGGCGCCCGCGACGAAACGTACGCGATGCTCGCGCCATAACAACCGGCGATGCTGGTTTGATAGACGATCCGCCAGAAGTAAATCGCCGAGCCGTCGACGCGCGCCACCATGAGTTGCGCCAGACAACTCACGACAAATCCCGCGAGCGATGCGATCCAGATGATCCGCGGTCCGTAGCGATCGATCCCAGCGCCCAGAAAAATGCGCATCGACAGGCTGCCCAGCATGCCGACGCCGACGATCCACCCCAAGTGCTGTTCGCGACCGCCCAGGTGCGCGACGAAATCGGAGTAACGAAACAGCAAGCTGACGGCCGCCACCATGAAGAAATTCGCCGCGTAGCTGAACCAGAAATTCCGGTCGTACGCGCTCGCTTGCGGCGGCTTCGGACGGAGGGCAGGTTTCGCGCGTGCCGGCCGGGCTTCGGGAAGATCCAGACTGGCCGTGGCACGCATCATCGGGGCGGGAAACTCGGCGGGAAGCGAATCACCCATTATACGCCGCGCCGTCGCCGGACTGCGGAGAATCCCAAACCGAATCGCCATGACCAACTCGCAAAGGAAGCGAAATACGTGCGGAACCTCCAGCGGACACGCTGCCGGAGGTCTCGGTTCAGACGGTTGCCCGCGATTCTTTGCGATGCGTCTCGCGCGCCGCGGTCACAGCAAGTGATTTCGCCGATGGTCGGCCGCGGTATTCCCATTGGCTCGCGAGCGCCGCAAGCAACATGGTTTGCCCCACCAGAGCGGTCGGCAACCCAACCTTCCACAACAACGCCTGATCGCCGAACAGCGACCAGACGGCGAGCGCTATGCCGCAGGTCAGCGTCGACAATCCGCAGAATAAACCGATCCGCGCGATCCACGCTCGCAGCACGGAGCGATCCGGCGTGTTGGCAGTCGCACTCTTGGCAATCGCCGAAGCTTGTTCGTCCGGCTGGGCAAGTTTGCCCAAGGCGTCGAGGCGACGCGCGATATGGTCCAGGCGCGCCCGCGAATAGCCAAAGTTAGGCAAGCGAGGCGAAATCGCTTCCGCCGTCTGGTCGCGGCGCGTTGATTTGGTCGACGGCGTGACGTTGGTCAGATGAACGCCAGCCAGGTCGGCGAACGCGTCAATCGCTTCACCGCACTCTGCGCAGACCGCCACGCCGTCGGCATCTCCGACAATCGCCGCGACATGTTGCTGACACCGCGCGCACCACATGCGGCCAGATCATCGACGGATTTTCGTGCGAACTTGAGGAAAACCATGTTGAACCGCGGAGGCGCTGAGACGCAGGAGAGAGAACTTTGGGTCAGCTTCGCCGCTCGCCATCGGTGCGTTGTGTGAAAGCCGCTCGCCTCACTGCTTCTTTTTGCCGCCGATTTCACTGAAATCGAGGTACTGAAAGTCGCCGACGGTTACACTTTGGTTCGCGCGGGAGTATTGGATCGTGCCGGCGCGGGTTTCTTTGGGCGCGTCGCCGACGCGTTCGATGCGACTAATCACGGCGTCGGTGTAGCCGTCTCCTTTGAGAGTAATCAGGTCCTTGGCTTGCGCGTACGTGAGCTTCGACGCCCAGGCGTTGAACTTTTGCGCTTCGATGCGCGTGTCGCCGTCGGTTTCTAATTCGGCAGTGGGTTTGCCTTGCGGATTCTTTGGGCCTTGCCGCACCGTCAGGGCGTCGGTCGTGAGCCAAAAGCTTTCCGCATCTTTCGGATTGAAGCGGCGCGGATCGAGTTTGGCCCGCATTTCGGTCACGGGGCCGTACACCGCCTGGACCCTGTGGTGAAACGTCATCTCTTTGCGTTTCATGTTGCCCGTGATGGCCTCGGCGAATTCCACGCCCAGGAAATTGAGCTTCTCGGGCTTGTCCCCCGGGGCAGCGGTTGACGGAGGCGGTTGTGCGATCGAATTCTCCATCAACGGATTCTGCGAGCCGAATTGCACGCTCTGCAGTGAGCCGTGGCCGTGCGCCAAGAGGTCGCCTGATTCTTGATCGATGCCCAAATCGCGCGCGCGCAATTCGCGATAGGCGACGAGTTGGCCCAGTTCATATAGGTACTGATAGAGATGCACGTCGCCGGTGCAATCGATTCGCGCCAGCTTCGTCGGCGCTTCGTTCGACGCGCCCGGCGATTTGTCCGCCATGCCGCGCTGGAAGTTGATCGGCTCCTGCATCGTGACTTTCAATTCGTTGGCCTTCAGCACCTGTTGTTCTTGCCGCGCCTCGGCCTGATGGAAGCGCGCGATGAGGCCGTCGAATTCCATGCCGGCTTGCCAGGTGACTTGCAGAGGCTTCGGTTCTGGCAGCGGATTCCCGTCCAGGTCACGGTCGACAAAGATGTCCATCTTGCCCGCGCCCGGCGCAAGCAACAAGTTTGCGGTCTGGTCGAGTTCGATCCGCGGCGCATCGAGCGCCATGCCCTGGGCTTCGACATGCGCTGGCCGTCCGGTGATGGTGACGAGCGATTGTTGCGGCGCTTGTTGCGTGAGATGCACGCGATCGCCAGTGAGTCGCATCGGCTTGTCGTCGGGGTTGGTCGTCTGAATCTCGTTCAGCTCGACGTCCTGATCGATGACCAGCTCCGCCAGCCGCGCCTGTGGTTCTTCGAGAATCAACTTGATGCGCAGGTTCTTGCCGCGCACGTCGAATCGCTGCGCCGGCGGCGCGTCCACTGGCTCTTGCGCCAATAGATTGGGCGTGGCGGTCAACGGCGTTGCGCCGATGATGGGGGAAGGCGATGGGGCGCTGACGCCGGCGCCTTGCGCCGCCTGTAAATACACGCTGGGCTGAATGACCGACGTCCCTGCGGCCGTCGGAAGGAAGTTCGCAGGCGCGATCGTCGCGGGCTGTTCGAAATACGTCTCCAGACGATCGACCTGTCCTTCAATCTGCGTTGAGTTGAACTTCACGTCGCCCGTGGCCAGCAAGCGGTTCGGCGTCGGCTTCGACTTCGTGCCATCTGGAAGTGCAGCGCCGGGAATCAGCCAGGCGTGGATTTCATCGGCCGCCAGATCGCCGCGCGCGAACGATTTCACATACGCGCGACCGGTGACAGAGAGGACTTGCATTCCTTCATGCGGACGCAACCGCGCTTCGTGCGACCAACGGGCTTCGATCGGTTCGTCCGGTTGATCCGGCAGCGTGCCGCGCATCCAGCCCGGGCCAATCGCCAGGAAGCTGCCCAGCTCTCCTTTCGTCGCGCTCGGGGCGAAATGCAACTCCCGGGCCTGAATTTCATTCGCGGCTTGAGAGACGCGTACTTGTTCCCCTTGCCGCCTCGCTTGTAACATCCCGCTGCGCGTGCGCAGATCGTAAGCGAGGTACTCGCCACGGGCTTCGATCTTGCTGGACGGCGCGCGGGCAACGACGGGATTGCCGAACGCCTCGATCCAGGCCGGCTCCAGCTTGGGCAATTTGCCGGGCGAAGTGGAATTCGCAGCCGGCGCAGCGGCGCCTCTCGGCGAGAAATGCACCGCCAGCGTTTCGCACAACAATTGATCGCTCGGCGCGTCCGGCACGAGCCGCAGCACGTCGACGTGATCGGTGAATGTCGCCACGCGGCGCTCCACGTCAAACACAAATGGCCCGCGGCTCGTAATTTCGACCGGCGGCTCCGGTTCTTTGGGCTTCTCCGGCGTTCTGGACGGGTCGGCCGTTTTCTCTTCCTGCTTCACATCGTCCAGTGCCAGATGCAGTTTCACGTCATGCATCAGCTTGAAACTGTTGATACCGCCGACGTTGGGTCCGTGCGTACCGCCGTTGTTCGCGCGGTCCGGCAGCAGTTCGATTTGCATCAAACGGCCGGAACCATTGGAGCGCCCGAGACGAAAGGAGACCGGGGCCTCGGTGACAATTTGGTTACCGGCAAGCTGCACGTCGCGCGTCCGCACGAGCAAATCGTCCTCCGGACCGGGATCTTTCTGCCGGCTGTGGATAGTGATCTCGCCGGTCAGGTCGCCGCCGATCAACTTGCCAACCCGCGCCATGCGAATGTTGAATTCCTCGAACTGCAACACGGCCCCTTCCGGCGCCCGCATCAACACGGCGCGGCGAGCTTTCGCTTCGTTATCGAGTTGCTCGTGATCATCCGGCAGCAGCACGACGGTGCAGGGGCGAATTTCGACGCGGCCCTCGCCCAATGTCTTGTAATCCTTGAGGATCAACATCCCCTGGCTGGTTTCCAGCACCTTGGCGTTGTCCAGTTCCCAGTCGCCCGGCTGAAAGAAGATTTCCAGCCTGCGCCGTTGTTCTTCGACGGCGTTATGAATGCGATCGGGACCCCGTTGCTCGCGATTGGTCGCCACGCGGCGCGGCGGCTCGATCAGCGGCACCGCCGTCAGCCGGAAGACGACGAACGCCAAGAGCACGATGCTGAACGCCAAACCCGCATGCTTCGCGCGCGACAACCGCGGGTAACGCTCAGGCGTCCAAGCGTTCCAGCGGGTTCGAGCGTTAAGCCAGAGAGCGGACATGGGGGGTAGTTAGGTCAAGGGATGGACGGAGACTTGGGTGGAATGACTCATTTCTAAATCTGAATGACGAATGAAATCCGAATGACGAAGCTCGAATGACAAATGACTGGCCACAAGACTTTCGACATTCAGGCATTCGAATTTGATTCGTCATTCAGATTTAGAACTTCGTCATTACTCGTATTTCCTCACCAACTCTTCCCAGCGGCGTTGCGATTTCAGGATCATCTCGATGGTCTCGCGCACTGCGCCTTCGCCGCCCTTGGCGCTGGTCACATAGTCGGCCGCTTGGCGGAGTTCTTCGGCGCCGTCGGCCACCGTGACGCCGAGAGCGACGCAACGCATCGCCGGCAGGTCGGGCAGGTCGTCGCCGATGTAGCAGACTTGTTCCGGCGTGAGTCCCAATTGCGCGATGATGTCGCGCGCCGCCGGCAGCTTGTCCTCCGTGCCTTGGCGCACGATGTCGATGCCCAACTCCGCCGCCCGCACGTTGACGATGTGCGACGTGCGACCGGTGATCACGCCAAAGCGACCGCCGGCGCGCCGCCACAGCTTGACGCCGAGACCATCGCGGATGTGGAAACGCTTCGACTCGATGCCTTGGTTGTCATAAATCACGCCTCCATCGGTGAACACGCCGTCCACGTCGGACAGAATCAACGAAATCGGCCGGCAAAGTTCAGTCAAAGACATGGGGGCGAATGACGAAGGTCGAAATCTGAATGACGAATCAAATCTGAATAACTGAATGTCGAAGGAATGTTTAACCGCGAAAGGCGCGAGCGATCGCGAAAGTTGGCGCCGCTATATGTTGTGGCGCGGTCTCCCGACCGTGCCACCGGTCCGACCGAAGGTCTCCAATTCCCTTCGTAACCCGACCCCGTGGCACGGTCGGGAGACCGTGCCACAACGCGCGTAGCTCCTTTACTCCTCTGCTCCTCCCCTACTCTTTCCCCGCCGCCTCCGGAAACAAACCCATGATGTCGGTGATGTCGAGCAGGCCGACGGGGCGGCCCTCGGCGTCGATGACTGGTAGTTCGCTGATTTTTCTTTCCGCCATCAGCGCTACCGCCGCGTGCATGGGTGAGCCGCAGAGGACCGTTTTTGGGCGCGCCGTCATCAGTTCGCGGATCGGGCGATCGAGATCGCCTTCGCGCTTGGTTTCGAATAGCCGCGCGAGATCGCTGTCGGTGAAGATGCCGGATAGCATGCCTTCCGCGTCGAGCAGCATGATCGCGCCGCTGCGGCGGCCGGGGCGGCTGACTTCGACGAATACTTCGCGCGCGGTGAGTGCGTCGTGGGCTACGCGGCATTCTTGCCAACGTCGCATGTGACGATCGACGTCGCTTAACATGCGCCCCAAACTGCCGCCGGGATGGAGCTTGGCAAAATCTTCGCGGCCGAACCCGCGCATCTGGCAGGCCACGAGAGCCAAGGCATCGCCGAGCGCCAGCATGGCCGTGGTGCTGGTGCTTGGCGCCAGGCCGAGCGAGCCGGCTTCACGTAAACGCCCGAGTTCCAATACGATTTCACTGGCGCGGCCCAGGCTGCTGTCGGCGCGGGCGGTAATGGCGATGATCGGCAACGCCTGCGTCCGCGCGCAATCGACCAAGCGCGTGATCTCTTCAGTTTCGCCGCTCTGCGAGAGCGCGAGCAGTATGTCGTTGTCTCCCAACAACCCCAAGTCGCCGTGGATTGCTTCCGCGGGATGCAGGAACGCGCTGCGCGTGCCGGTGGAGCGCAACGTTGCGGAGATTTTCCGCCCGATGTTGCCGGCCTTGCCCATACCGGTCACGACGACCATGCCGGCGCACTCAGCGACGAGTTCCACGGCTCGGGCGAACTCGCCGTCCAAAGTCTCGGCCAGGCGCGTGATGGCCTCGGCTTCTTCGCGAAGGATTTGCCGCGCCGCGCGAATCCGCTCGAAGGGACTCAGCCGCCCGCCGCGCGATGGCGCAGGCTCGTCGGCAGGCCACGGAAGTGCGGCGTCCATGCTCATAAATTCGGTCGTCCCTGACCTGGGTGCGTCGCGAAGCCCATTTCGCGCCGGCGGATTCTAGCCGCCGGGCCGATTCGCGGCAATGTAATCGTGGTAAGCTGCGAAACGCTGTTGACGGTTACCGGCGCTGCTCTCGTTAAGTCCTGGGAAGGCCCTCCTAGTCGTCGCAAGATAGTTAGACTGTGGGTGGCCTTCCCTGGGCTTGTCGGTTTCGACGTCGATTTTCTGTATTCGCGTGATTCGCCATGCATCCCTGTCTTGCCCAGATCTCCACGCTCAATGCCTCGTTCGCGCAAGATATCGAGGACTACGCCGCCGGCGCGTGTCACTCGATCGAAGTGTGGTTCACCAAGTTGGAGAACCACGTTCGCGAGCATTCATTGGAGCATGTGAAGGAGCTACTCGCCGAGCACGACGTCCGGCTGTCGGTCGCCGCGGGTCAGGGCGGGCTGCTCACCAGCCAAGGGGCGGCCCGGGCGGAAGCCTGGCGGCTGTTCGATTCTCGGCTCCCACTCTGCCAGGTGTTGGGAATAGAGACGGTCGTCATCGCAGGGGACGTCGGCGCGCCGTTTGCGCAGGTCGACCTCGACCGGCTGCTGGTTTCCCTGGCGGACGCGGCGCGCCGCGGGGCCGATCACGGCGTCCGGCTGGCCTTGGAATTCCAGGCCGAAGCGGCGTTTCCCAATAACCTCCAGACCGCGGCGGCAATCGTGGAACAGGTCGGGCTGCCGAACCTCGGGCTGTGTCTGGATGCCTTTCATTTCTCGGTGGGACGGAGCAAGACCGAGGATCTGGCCTATCTTGGCCCGCATAACCTGTTCCACGTCCAATTATGCGATCTGGCCGACCGTCCTCGGGAACTGGCCTCAGACGCCGACCGGATTCTGCCGGGCGACGGCGATTTGCCGCTGGAATCGCTGCTGGAAGCCCTCCGCGGCTTGGGTTATGCCGGCCACGTGTCCATCGAGCTGATGAACCCGGTGATCTGGCAGATCTCCGGCCGCCAGTTCAGCGAAGTGGCCATGACCGCCCTGCGTAAGCTCCTCGGCCAAGCCAGTATGCAATAATTGCGTGGCCGAGAGGACCTTTAACGACCCTGCCGTGCGGTCGGAAAAAGCCGGGACTCTCCGGACGCGGCTGGCGTCGAATGACAGCGGTTCGCCGTCCGCGCGATCATCCACGATGGTTACGACGCAATATCGCATGACGCATTTTCCGGACTGACACAAGGCTGAATCTATTTGCCCCGGCAGGGGCGTCAGACAATAGCCAGGGGCGCGAGCCCCTGGAAACGGATGATAACCAATTTCGTAGAGCCCCAACGGGGCGACACAAACAGTGTACCGAGAGCCGTGCCGCCCCGATGGGGCTCAACGACATTTCGCGGGAACTCCGATCCAGCGGTTTGCACCGCTGGCTATTATCTGTCGCCCCTAGCGGGGCTGGGATTCGCTGACCTCGATGCACTAACGCGAACAATTTGGATTGGATGCTGACAACTGTAAACGTCTTCCGAATTCCCGCCGCGACGCTGCTCTTTCCTGATAGTCGATTCACCGTTTCGAGTAGCCATGAAAATGGCTGACGCCATGGCCCAAATTCAAGCTGACCGCAACTTGCTGTTCGGCATTCTTGCCCTGCAGATGGATTTCATCACCAAGGACGGCCTGGTGGCCGCGATGAACGCCTGGGTGCTGAACAAGCAGGCGCAGCTCGGCGAATTGCTCGTCGAGCGGAAGTTGATGGATTCAGATCGACGTTCGTTGTTGAATGCGCTGGTCGAAGAACACGTCAAACTGCATGGCGGCATCGAACAGAGCCTCGCGGCGCTGAGCGCCGTGGACACCGTCGTCGAGGAATTGCGGTCGATCGCCGATGGAGATCTCCAGGCCAGCCTCGCCGGTTTCGCACATCAAGTCACCGCCATGGGACGCAGCACGCTGCCACTGACGGGCCTGCGCACGAACGGCAAGTCGAACGGCGCCGTGGCGTCGGTCGCAGTTGCCGCGCCGCCGGAGAAAAAGGTCTCGCGCTTCGAAGTGTTGCGCCCCCATGCCGGAGGCGGACTCGGCGAGGTCTTCGTGGCTCGCGACACAGAATTGAATCGCGAAGTCGCCCTCAAGCAAATCCGCCCGCGCCATGCCGACAATCTGGAAAGCCGGGCCCGCTTCCTGCTGGAAGCCGAGGTGACCGGCGGTTTGGAACATCCCGGCATCGTCCCGGTTTACGGGCTCGGCGCCTACGACGACGGCCGACCGTACTACGCGATGCGGTTCATCCGTGGCGACAGCCTGCAGGATTGCATTCGCAAGTTCTTCGCCGCCGACGGCAATTCGAAGCGCGATCCGTGCGAACGAGCTTTGGCCCTCCGCGAGTTACTGCGCCGCTTCGTCGACGTCTGCAACGCGATGGAATACGCCCATAGCCGCAGAGTGTTGCATCGTGATTTGAAGCCCGGCAACATCATGGTCGGCAAGTACGGCGAAACGCTCGTCGTCGACTGGGGGTTGGCGAAACCATTGGATCAAGTCGAAGAGGCGGTCTTTCCGGGCGAAGGCGCGTTGCGGCCGATGTCGGCGACGGGCACCGTGGAAACGCAGGTCGGCCGGGCGGTCGGCACGCCGGCGTACATGAGTCCGGAACAGGCCGCGGGGCGAATCGATCAACTTGGGCCCGCCAGCGATGTATACAGTCTGGGCGCGACGCTGTTCGCGCTGTTGACGGGGCGGGCGCCGTTCGAGGGCGGCGATGTCGGCAGCACATTGCAACGCGTGCAGAGCGGCGATTTTCCCAGGCCGCGGATCGTTAACCATCGCGTGCCGAAGCCGCTGGAGGCCATTTGCGTCCGCGCGATGGCGCTCAAGCCGGAGGACCGTTACGCGTCGCCGCAAGCCTTGGCGCACGACCTGGAACATTGGCTCGCCGACGAACCGGTCGGGGCCTACCAGGAAACCGCAAGCGAAAAAATCGGCCGCTGGACGCGGCGACACCGCGCGATCGCGCAATCCAGCGTAGTGGCCTTGCTGGCAATTGCCGTGGTCTCGATGATCGCTTGCGCATTGATCGAACGCGCACGGGACGCGGAAGCCGAAGCGCGGAACAACGAATCAATCGCCCGCGCCGAAGCGGAAGCCAGCTTCCAGGACGCCAAGAATGCGGTGAATGAATTCTTCACCAAGGTCAGCGAGGAAAAGTTGCTGGAAGTGCCGGGCTTGCAGCCACTGCGGCGCGAGCTGCTGGAATCGGCCGAGCGCTACTACACCGGCTTCATCAAGGATCGCGGCGACGATCCGGACCTCAAGCTCGACCTGGCCGCCGCGCATTATCGGGTGGGCCGGATCGCCGACGAGATCGGCACGAATCAAGCGGCGCTCGAATCGTTTAACCGTGCCATGCAAGTGCAGGTTGCAGCCGCGCAAGCGCCCGACGCCCCGATGTCGGTGATGGAAGATCTGGCCAACACGCACAACGCGATGGGCGAGGTGCTGATGGAATCCGGCATGTTACCCGATGCCCAAGACTCCTTCGCCAAGGCGCACAAACTGCGCGACGATCTGGTGCGCCACGTCGATCGCGACGGCAAGTTGCGCCGCAAGTTGGCCAACAGCATCAACAACATGGCCGCCGTGCAGTCGATGATGGGCAAGCCCCAATCGGCGATCACGGAATTCGAACGCGCGCTCGACGAACGTGAAAAGTTGGTGCTCGACTTCCCGAAGGAATCGCTTTATCTCAGCGACCTGGCCGAGGGCTACTACAATCTGGCCGCGTTCCACCTGCAACATGAGAACCCGGTGGCCGCGCGCGAGTCCTTGGAAAAAGCTCTGGCCGCGTATCGCGACGTCTTGAACCTGGAACCCGGCAATCCGGACTTTGAGCGGGGCATGGCGCTCAGCTGGCGCGAGCTCGGACGTGCCGAGCAGTCGAGCGGCAACCGCGAGGCCGCGTCCAAGGCCTATGAGGAATCGCGCGATCTGCTGGATCGCCTCTCCGCCAAGAACCCCTTCGTCGTGGAGTATCAGGCCGACAACGCCGCCGTCTATATTGATTTAGCCAACCTCTCCGAGGAAGCACCCAATCTCGCGATCGAATGGCTTACCCGCGCGCGGACGATCCTGGAACGGCTCGTCAAGCTCGATCCGGGCGATGCGCGCTACGCGAGTGATCTGCTCGTGTGCTTGACGAACCTGGGCCTCAATCAATTGCACGCCGGGCAGGCCATCGCCTCGCGCGATACGCTGGAACAGGCGCTGGCGAAGTATCAGGCGCAAGTGGATGAGCATCCGACGTTGCAGCAGGACGAAAAACTGCTGACGCACGAAGCCGACTTGCGGTATGCCGTGGCACTTGCACGTGCGCAATCAGACAATTTGCCGGAAGCGTTGCCGGTCTACCTGCAAGCCGAGAAACTTCGCGAGAAACTGTTGCAAGCCGACCCGCGCGACGCCAGCCGACTGATGGCGCTGGCCCGCTTGCAGGACGAGTTGGCCGTGGTGCATTCGCGACTGGAAAATCCCGATCAGGCGATCGCCGCCTGTCGCGAGGCCACCCCTCATTTCCGGACCGCGCGGGAATTGAAGCTCGACGAGCCAAGCCGCCAGGAGCTGCGCCAGCATCTTCGACAATTGGCGGTGTTCGAGCGAGAATTCGGCGGCATGGACGAATCGCTGGCCGCGCTGTCGGAGCAGCGTTCGTTGAGCGGCGACCGCGCGGATGAGTTATACGCCACAACGATCGAGTACTGTGCCAACGCGGACTGGGTCGGCGGCGACGAAGAGGACGCCCTGACCGTCGAGGAGCTGGCCCAACGCAACCGATGCTTGGACGAGGCCCTGACCACGCTGCAAGCCGCCGTGGCCGCCGGGTATGATCGCGCGCAGCTCAAGGACGATCAGGAATTGGGGCTCTTGCGCGATGACCCGGACTTCCAGCAGTGGCTCGGCAAGCCTTAAACCGGGATTCGGAAACAACTTGCGTTTCAGTCCCTGCGAGCTACTCCGGTCGCTTCACGGCAGAAACTTCCTCACCGTCAGTGCCGGTGTAACCGATACATTATAGAGGGTGAGGTGCTGCGCCGAGCGCCGTCGTTGCGCTCGCCAGAGCTTGCCGTTCCGCAGGATGCGGAGTGGGATCGTTCGCCAGGAGCCGCGGCACATGGGACGGAACCCTTATATCGCCTTGATGGCCGGCACGCTGTGCGCCGCCGCGTTGACTGTTCCGGCGCGCGCGCAAGACGACGAACCCAGCTACGCGACCGACGCCTGGGACTCGCCCGACGAACAATTGGCCTGGCAGCCGCCATCGCCAACGCCGCCAGCACCGACTGAATTGCAGCCCAGCATCGTCGATGGCAGCACGGCCACGACGGAAACTCCACGACCCCGAACGAATCCTTCGCGACGATCCAGTTCCGCGTCACAGTATGCGCTCGGCGGCGGCGCTTCCGCCGTCTCGCGCCGGCAGGCCAATACGCCGTATATGATCGGCGATTTGTTCGGCGCGTCGCTCTACCAGCTATCGGTGCAGGGCGCGGAATATAAAACCACGGCCGTCTACTTCGATGCCGCGCTCGACAGCGACTTCCTGTCAACGTTTGCGAACTTCGATCACCCTGGCGGCGGCGGCGGCGGACTGCCGATCGTGAACGGTCTTCCAGCGCCATTCGCCAACGCCTTCGACAGCAGCGGCGATGGCGAGCCGGACGTGTTCCCGAACGTGCCGCAACCGGGCGGATTGACGACCGTAGTCCTAAATGCCCAGGGTCAGCCCGGCACGCTCGTCTTTTTGAGCGGCGCGGGCTATCTCGTGCGGCAGCAGATCTCGACGCCGCCGGGGACGTTTCTCAATCCGCAAACGGCGATCAACAGCTCCGCGCGAAGTCCGGTCGACGGCGACGCAGGCGTGCCGGGTCTGGCGACTGCCTACGATTTGCAATACGAGTACATGTTCCGCCCCGACGCGGTGATCGTGAATGTGCCCAGCCCGGGCGGCGGCGGCGCGGTGGGGCGCGTGAAGATCGCGGAGAACGACAGCCCGATTCCGCGCGACCGAGTCTTCTTCAACTACAGCCTGTTCCACAACGTGCCATTCAATTCGAGCGATCCGGACGTGAATCGCTACACGCCGGGCTTCGAAAAGACGTTCTGGAACGGTCGCGGTTCGGTGGAACTGACGGCGCCCTTCGCGTCGACGCTCGATAGCAACCTCACGGCCGGCGAGATCACGAACGGCAGCAACACCGAGTTCGGCAACGCCTCGGTTATTCTCAAGCTGCTGCTCTGGTCGAACGACAATTGGGCATTCGCCGGCGGCCTGGGCGTGAGCGTGCCAACCGCCGACGACGTGGTGGTCTCACTCGCGGATGGGCGACCGCTGATCGCGATCGACAACGACGCGTTCCACCTGCAGCCGTTTCTGGGCTTGCTCTGGACGCCGAGCGATCGCTTCTTTGCGCAGGGCTTCACACAACTAGACGTCGACATTGACGGCAACCCCGTCTGGGCTGATTTGCAAGGATTAGGTCTCGAACGCTTCGGCCGCCTCAACGATTCCACGCTAATGATCGCCGACTTGGGCGTCGGCTACTGGATCCATCGCAGCAATTCCGGCAAGGTGACCGGACTCGCTCCGGTCTGGGAACTGCACTACAACCGTTCGCTGGAAGACCAGGACGTGTTGCAGCGGGGGAACCTCGTGCTTGGCAACGCAAATCAGGACGTCGACGTGCTGAACACGACGATCGGTCTGAACGTAGAGCTGTTCAACTACGCCTTGATGACGGTCGGTTACACCGCGCCGCTCTCCGACGCGACAGATCGCCAATTCGATGGGGAATTTCGCGTGATGTGCAACATCGGCCCGCGACCGACCCGCGCGGCGCGTGCGCAGTTCTAGGCCACCAACACGAGTGGTTCGACACAAGTCATTTTTCGGGTGCATGAAAACAGTGGGCGCCTGGGGCAGGGGCGCAGGTGTCGCAATCTCCATGGTCCATCACACTGGGGCTTCAAATGACTTGTCAACAAGTCGATACGATGCCCCAGCTACTTCGAATTGGTTGCCGTATTAGATTGCCCCAGCCCCAGGCGCCCACGGGAAGGCATTCACCCGAAAATCGACGTGTGACGAAGCAAATGCCCCTAGCGCAAGCGAGGGAGGGTTGACGTGGCACACGTATCGAGACAGCACTCTCAGTTGCGCCGACACAATTCAACGGAGAGTTTTATCTCCAACGGCAACCGAAGTTTACTCTGCCTCGCTGGTTTAGGGACAGTTATGTCCCAGCCCAGCACGTCGGGTGTGCTCTGAGCCAGATCCGACGGAGATCAACGCAGCAGTTCCGTCACCACGCGCGCCGGTTCGACGCCGGTGAGTTTGGCGTCGAGGCCTTGGAATTTGGTCGTGAAGCGCGTGTGATCGATGCCGAGTTGGTGCAGTAGCGTGGCGTGCAGATCATGCACGGAAACGCGATTCTCGACGGCGTGGTAGCCCAACTCGTCAGTGGCGCCGTAGCTGAGGCCGCCGCGGAAGCCGCCGCCGGCCATCCACATCGTGAAGCCCGCCAGATGATGATCGCGGCCGTCTCCCTGGGCCATTGGCGTGCGGCCGAACTCGGAACCGAAGACCACGATGGTGTCGTCCAACATGCCGCGTTGCTTCAAGTCGGTGAGCAGGGCCGCCGCGCCGCGATCGACCTCGGCTGCGGAGCCGGCGACATGATCCTGCACGGCACCGTGGTGATCCCAGTCGCGGTGATAGAGCTGAATGAACCGCACGCCGCGTTCGGCCAGCCGTCGCGCCAGCAAGCAATTCGAGCCGAACGTGCCGTCGCCGCCGCGGGTGCCGTAGAGATCCAGAATCGATTGCGGTTCATCGCTCACGTCGACCAGTTCCGGCACGCTGGTTTGCATGCGAAACGCCATTTCGTACTGCGCGATGCGCGTCGCCACTTCGCTGTCACCGGTGGTCGCGGCCTGGATTTGATTCAGTTCCTTCACCGCATCGACGACGTCCCGTTGCCGCGCATCGGTGACGCCTGCCGGCCCGTGAACGTATAGCACGGGATCGCCGACGCTGCGAAACTCCACGCCTTGGAAACGGCTGGGCAGAAAGCCGGAATGCCATTGCCGCGCGGCAATCGGTTGCTTCTGGCCGTAGTTGCCGGTCGAGACCATCACGACGAAGCCCGGCAGATTGTGCGTGTCGGCGCCCAATCCATAGAGCAGCCAAGAGCCCATCGCCGGGCGGCCGGCGATCATCGAGCCGGTGTTCATGAACGTGTGCGCGGGATCGTGATTGATCGCTTCGGTATGCATTGAGCGCACAATGCAGAGATCGTCGGCGCAGCGCGACGCCAACTCGGGCCAGATCGTGCTGATTTGCTGGCCGGACTGGCCCCAGCGCTGGAACGGATGCTGCGGCGCCAGGCAGACGAGCTTTGACCCCTGCAACTGCGCGATCTGTTGGCCGTTGGTGATCGATTCCGGCACGGCTGGCCATTCATGTCGACCAGTTTTTGTTTGTGGTCGAACGTATCCAGATGACTCATACCGCCGGCCATGTACAGCCAGATCACGCGCTTCGCCCGCGCAGGAAAATGCAGCGGCCGCACGACGCCCGGCCATTCACCGGTCATCGGATCCGTCGGCGCGGAATCACTCGTCGCGGCGCGGCCGGATTGTTCGCGCATCAGTGACGTAAGCGCCATCGAGCCGACACTGAGGCCGGACGAGCGGAGAAACGTGCGCCGCGCGATGGATGGGGGCAGCCGCATGGTGATTACACTCCAAGTCTTCGACGGGCATATCGTTCAGAACCACTCCCGGAACAGGTGGCACGGTCGGGAGACCGGCCATAACCGCGGGCTCCTAATTGCGCGTCACGGTTTCGTGCAGATTCAAAATAGCGCGCGAGACGCTTGTCCAGGCCGCGAGTTCGCTGCGATCGATATCGACTGACGCGGCATTCTCATCGATGCCCGTCAGCGCTGCGACCGCGGCTGGATCGTCGCGCAGTTGGGCGAGATGTTTCTCGTACAGCGATTGGAGCGCTGCAACTTCCTCCGGTTTCGCCGGGCGCAAGAGCGCACGTTCGAAGGCCCAATGGATGCGCGCATCCGTGTCGGCGCCGCCTTCACGCATGAGCTTGGCGGCGAACGCGCGAGCGGCTTCGACGTAAGTGGGATCGTTCAGCAACACCAGGGCCTGCATGGGCGTGTTCGAACGCGGGCGATCGGCAGTGCATTCCTCGCGGCTCGGCGCGTCGAACGCCGACAGTGACGGATGCAAATACTGCCGCTGCCAATGGGTGTAAACTCCGCGCCGATGGAGTCCGTCGCCCTGCGAGTTCTGCCATTCGCGCTGCGGGAAATTGAGATATGCCCAGAAGCCAGGCGGTTGATACGGTCGCACGCTCGGCCCGCCGACGCGTTCCACCAACAATCCGCTGACCGACAAGGCATTGTCACGCACGAACTCGGCGTCCAGGCGAAAAGCGGATTGTCGCGCTAGCCAGCGATTCGCGGGATCGAGCTCGCGCGCCGCGTTGCTGACCACGGACGATTGCTGATACGCGTTGCTGAGCACGATTTGTCGTACCAGCCGACGTACATCCCAACCATGGTCGCGAAAATCCGCGGCGAGCCAATCCAGTAGTTCGGGATGGCTGGGCCATTCTCCCTGCGCGCCGAGGTCATCGACGCGCCGCGACAGGCCAGCGCCAAAGAGCAGCTTCCAGACGCGATTCACGAACACCCGCGCCGTCAAAGGATTCTCGGGCGAGACAACCCAATTCGCGAGGTCCAGGCGATTCAACCGCCGATCCGCCGTTGGCGAAGATGGCAAGCAGTCGGGAAAGCCTGGCTTGACGATCTCGCCGCTTTCGTCCATCCAGTTGCCGCGCGCCAAGACGCGAATCATGCGCGGTTCGACGGCCGCGGTCACCAGGCTGGTCGAGATCGATTGCCCTAGTGCATCACGCTCCGCGGTAAGTACCGCCAGGCGACTGCGCGAGGCATCCAGAGAAGGGGCGATTGACCGAAAATGCGCCGCCAACTCCGCCTGTTGCTCCGTGGATCGCGTTTCGCCCGGCGCCACGAGGATTGCCGCGATGGCAGGCGGCGGATAGTCGAACATCCGCGCCGGCAATGCTTCACGGGCAATCGCCAGGCGGAATTTTCCGAGCGTGTGCCGCGGACTGTCGAGAGACTGACGGAGCGTGAGGGTTACGACGTCGGCCGGGACCATCTCGACCGGCTCGGAGCAGACAAACACGGCGGATTGCGACTGGCCGACTTGTTCGGCGATCGCCCAGCCCCAGGTCGGGCCATGCTGATCGCCGTCGATGGCGGCCGCGACCGCCCAACGTCCGTTGGGATGTCCTTCGGAGTACGCGGTTTGCTCGAAGGTCGCCGTGGCACTTTGGAACGCGATGGTCCTGGCGTCCGTACCTTCGGCGCTGGACGAAACCTTCGCATCGAATTCACTCAAAACGAAGTTGCCGTTGTCGGCGCGGCCGGGTCCGAGTTGCGGCAACGACTCGTCCGGCAACGTTTCGAGTCGGATGGCCGTGAACGTGCCGGACAGGCCAGTGAAGGAAACGGTGTAGACGTCCGTCGTCGGACTTGCGCCGGAAGCCAGCACCGCGTCGTTTGCCTGCACGGTCAACGTCGCGCCCTCGGCCGAAACGACCGACGCGGGAGCCAATGTCGTCCACTCAATGTGTCGTTGTTCCCAGGCCAGCTGCTCGCGTTCGAGATCAGGCGTGTTCGTCGCGAGCACCTGCCCTGTGGCGGAGATCTGGGTTTCGAGTTCGGCCAGCTTTTGAGATTGCTCCGGAGTCGGCGCTGAAATCCGAGGGCCCCAGTTGCCGTCGGCGTTCGCCCCGGAATAGAGGCCGCGCTCCTCGATGTCTGCGAAGAAGGCTTCGAGGCTGTAAAAGTCCTTCGTCTTAAAAGGATCGTACTTATGATCGTGGCATTCGCAGCACCCCAGCGTGACGCCGAGCCAGGCGCCGCTGAGGTTGCGCACGCGTTCGGCGATGTACTTGGCCAGATACTCCTTATCCTGCACGCCCCCTTCGGCGCTCATCATGCCGAGGCGGTTGTAACCGGATGCAATGCGTTGCTCCTGCGTCGGCTGGGGCAACAGGTCGCCAGCCAACTGCTCGCGCGTGAAGACATCAAACGGTTTGTTGCGCCAAAAGGATTGAATCACATACTCGCGATAGGGATGAACGCTCACCTCCTGATCGCCGTGATAGCCAACGCTGTCCGCGTAGCGCACCAAGTCCAGCCACCAGACCGCCATGCGCTCCGCATGTGCAGGGGACGCCAACAAGTCATCGACGTAGCGCTCCCACGCGCCGGGCGTCGTGTCTTGGAGAATTTGCGATACGCGCTCCGGCGTCGGCGGCAAACCGGTGAGGTCAAGACTGACTCGCCGCAACAGCGTGCGCGGATCGGCCGGCGCGGAAGGCGCGAGTTCGTGTTCCCGCATCGTTAAGAGCACTTGTCGATCAATCTCGTTACGAATCCAGTCCTCGTGATGGTTGCTCGCTGCATCCTGTGGCGGCTCAATGGGAAGGAACGACCAATGCCCCTCCCAGGATGCGCCTTGATCGATCCAACGCCGCAGCGTCTCGATCTCCGTGTCGCTGAGCGGCTTGCCGAATTCCTCCGGGGGCATGCGCTCGGCGACATCTTCCGCCCTGATCCGTTCCACGAGCCGGCTTTCCGCCGACTTCATCGGTACCACCACGCCAGGCTCGCCGTCGACGCCCAACAAACCGGCTTCCGTATCAAGTCGCAATTCCGCTTCGCGCTCGTTCTTGTCGGGTCCATGGCAAGCGAAACACTTGTCAGAGAGAATCGGGCGCACGTCACGATTAAACAACACGCGCTCGCCGCTCGACAGATCATCGGCTTGCGCCGCGACTGCCGATAGAAACATCAGTACGATTGCCACGCCGACGCGCGATATTTTGAATCGAAAAAGAGCGGCCTGACTGGGCATGAAATGCCTTTCCCCGGAGGTCAGCAATGGGACACGCGACCAGCGGCCATTATGACTCACGCGCTGGCGTGAAGCCAATGGTCGCAGGACGGTCGCGCAAGGCGCGGAGACGCGGGCCAAACGCCCGCAGTGACGCTTGGCCCGCCTGTTTTTGACTGTGGCTGTGAACGCCGCGTTGCCAGCGGCTTACTCCGGCATCGGCAGCAGCACCGTCGCGTTTTCGTCGAACGTCGCTACGCCGGGCTTGCCGTTGATGAGATAGCTCACCTTGAGGTGCTTCACGACATTGGGCGAGGGGTCGCCGCCGAAGCACTCGTTGTAATTCGCAGACGGCAGGCCGATCAGGCGCAGGCCGCTCGCGTGGTTTTTTAGGACGTCGGTGACGTCGCGCTGGGATTCGCCGGCGCCGTACTCCGCTTTGACAATTTCGATCTTGACTGGCTGGAGGCCCAGCTTCTCAAGCAAGTCCGCCATGTCGAGCGAGGCGGGATCGAGCTTCTGGACGATCGCCAGTGCGACGCGCTGCGATTCGCCTTGTAACGTCGGCGACTCGCCGGCGGCAATTGCGGCGCGCAGCGCGGGAACACTCGGATAGCGTTCCAACACGGCCAGTGCAAGATTCTGCTCTTCGATGCGGCTAGCGGCCGCGATCGCCTCGGCGCACATCGCGGCCCGTTCATCGTCGGACATCTGGAACTGCCGTGCCAAGCGCAGATAACCTCGCAGCGCCCGGATGCGATACTTTTCGCTCCCGGCGTCTTTCGCCAATTCCAGCAAGGCGGGCCCGGCCTCCACGTTCATCCATTCGCCCAGCACCTGGCTGCCGGCGTCTTGGAGCGTTTCATTGCCGCCGCGCATCGTGACGCGAATCGTTTCCAACGCCGTGGGTCCGCCCATCGCGCCGAGCGTGCGGAGAAGTTCGACTTGAGCGACTGACGGCGCTTTCGCCAATGCGTCCGTTAGTTGTTGCGCGCAGGCTTCGCGATCGGCCATCCGCAAAGACGCGGTGCGCAACGCACGCTGGGCGGCTTGGGCGTCTTCGGAATTCTTGCCGGCCACCGCTTGGGCGATCAAGACGTGCAAGTCCTTGGCTTCAACTGTTTCACCGAGCGACGCGAGCGCGCCGCCGCGAATCGCCGCATCATCCGCGTCGAGCAGCTTGACGAGCGACTCGGTCGCTGCGATACGCCGTTCGCCGACTGCTTCGAGCAATGCGAGGAGTTGCTTGCCTTTCGCCGTAGCGAGACGCGCAGCAATTTCCGCGTTGACGTTGTCGCCTGGCAAGGTCGCGATCGCCAGCTTCGCACGTTGCGCGAGATCGCCGTCGTCCGCCGTGCAGATTTCCAGCAAAGTCGCCAAATGCGAAGCATCGCCGGCGCGGCCGATCAGGCCGACGGCGGCGACTCGCACGGGCGAAGCCCCGGAATTCGCGGCGATCAAAACTTCCGGCGTTACCGCCGCATCCTCGCGATCCGCCAGCGCCGCCAACAACATGACAGCCCGCTGTGGATTCGCATTTGCGAGCTCGGCGCCCAAGGCCTGCGCGACTTCGCGCCCGGGCAGTTCGCGGGCGGTACTGAGACCAATTTGCAACTGGCCTCGGTCCGACGAACGCAGTTGCTCGACCAGCAGAGGAATGCCTTCATTGCCGCGCGAGAGAATCGCGCCGCGCGTGGCTTCCAGAATGCGTTGCCGCGGGGCTTCGGATTCGCGGACTTCATCGTAGAGCTTCACGGCGTCGTCGTTGCGACCCGCTTCGAGCATGCGCTCCGCGCACAAAATGCAGCCTTCGGCCACGGCGCTGCGGACTTCGCCCGACGTCGTGGACAAGGCCTTCCGCAAAGCTTGCGCCGCCGCGTCGTTGCCAATGCGGCCCAGCGCCACTGCGGCTGCTGACGCGACTTCCCCGTCGGCATTCGGCAGGCGAGCGATCAGCACTTCCACGGCGCCGGCGTCGCGTCGCACGCCGATGGAGTTGAGTACGCCCACGAGCAAGCGTCCGGAAACCTTGTCGGTGGCGTTGCGTAACGCCTCGTCCGCTTCCGGTCCCGGAATGGCTTCGAGCGCGGTGCGAGCCCAGGAGTTGAGTTGTTCATCTTCCAGCAGCTTCGCCAACTCCGGCACCGTGAGCGCACTGCCGTAGATGGCCAGTTGTTTGCAGGCGAGCGCCTGATCGGCCTTCTCGCCGGTTTGGAGCACGGTGAGCAACTCGCGTTCTTTCGCGGCGTTGCTGGCGTCATCCGCGAGTGAGATGGAATGGCAAAGCGACCAGGCGACGGCCACCAGCAATGCGGCACGTCGCGTGGGGAATGCGGATCGTAACATCGAGGCAATCCTGTAGGGGAGGTGTGCGCGATTTGAAGGAACAGACTCAACGCGGCAGTTGCGAAACCGGCAGGGCGACTAGACGCGCCACGGTTCGCGCAAGGCTTCCGACCGCAGTCGGTTGGCCTGTTCATCGTCGATGAATTCGTTCTTCACGGGGTCGTATTTCAACTGGCGCTTCAGCGCGAGCGAGATGTTCGCGGCGTGGCAAGCGATATGGGCGTAGCAGGCCGCGTCGGCGTGCGCCTTCGGCAGGCTGCGCGTTTTCACGCAGTCAAGGAAATCGCGGACGTGGAAGGTTGCTGGGTATCCGCCGATTTCTTCCACGGTCTGTCCGGCCAGCAACTCCGGCGAGCTGAGCACCATTTTCCCGCTATCGCCGGTTTCCACCCAACCGGTTTCGCCTTCGAAACGGATGGGGCAGGAGCCGAGTGGAATCCAGCCGGTTTCGCGAATGATCAGCTCCACGCCATTGGCATAGCGGGCGACCATCTGGCCGTTCTCGGGCGGATTGTATTCGACCGGCACCGTGTCATCCGCGCCGACGCCCAACTGGCAGAGGTCCACGCAATGGGAGCCCCATTCCAAGATGCCGCCGCCGACGAGCCCGCCCCCTTTTTCGAAGTTGAAGCCGTCGAGCAGTTTGGCGTTGAAGGGCCGCCAGGCCGCGGGGCCGAGATACATGTCCCAATCGATGACATCCTTCGCAGGCGCCTGTTCCCCCGGCAGCCAGCCGCTCATCACGGCTTCCATCCCGGCCGGATGGGCGTACGCTCGCTTGAGCTTGCCAAGCTTTCCGGACCGCGCAAGTTCACAGGCGAAGGCGAAGTGCGGCAAGTTGCGGCGCTGCGTGCCAGCTTGAAATACGCGGCCAGTGCGGCGCATCGTTTCGGCCAGGATCAGGCTTTGCGAAATGTTCTTCGTGCAGGGCTTCTCGCAGTAGATGTCCTTGCCGGCCCGGGCGGCGTTCATCGCCGCGGTGGCGTGCCAATTCGGCCCGGTGGCGATCAGCACGGCGTCGATGTCGTCGCGGGCGAGGAGTTCGCGGAAGTCGCGATACTGCGCGCAATCCTGGTTGCCGTACTGCTGATCGGCCATTTGCTTCACGGCGTGGCGGCGCGCCGCCTTGATATCGCACACGGCGACGAACTGGACGTCCTTCTGTTCCAGAAAGCAGCCCAGGTCGTAGGTCCCGCGGTTGCCGATGCCGATGCCGCCCAGGACGATCCGCTCGCTCGGCACCACGGCGCCATCGCGACCCAGGGCCGAACTGGGAATGACCTGCGGGGCCATCACCGCGGCGCCCACGGCCGCGGCGGACTTCAGAAACCGCCGCCTGGAAGCTACTCCGACGCGCTTGACCATGACTAAGCTCCTCGCCTTGCCGCGGCGGCGGACATCATCCGGCGCCGGGGAACTGGTTGCCTGGATACCAACGGTTGCCACTATAGATTCTCCGCCCGCGAATTGCCACAAGCGTGTCGCGGCTCTCCCCGCATTCCCTGCCTAACCCTTGCCGGACTCACTCAGCTTGGTCGCCAATTTGTTGGGCAAAATTGGCCCGGGATTTGCTTTCCGACCGCCCTGCTAGAGAACAACGGCAACTACGTCCGCCATCGCGCGGAATCGCTTGCCATGACCTTGATTTACACACGGACTATTCCATGTTTTCCGCGCTGCTTTCGCTCGTGACCAAAGTGATGGTCGTGGTGGGGATCGCCTTCCATGTCGGCGCGGCAATCGTGCTCGCCCGCAGCGCATGAGCGGCGCCGCAACGAAGCTGGGACTTCGCGGAACGCGTCAAGAAATCGACACGACGCTCCCTCAGATGCGACTTGGTTGCAATGGCGTTCCGCCCCCACGGCCGGCGCCCACAATTTAGTCGCCTCCGCGTATTGCGACCTGTGCGGAATGCTATTCCACTGCTACTGCGCTCTCGGTTTGCAGCGCGTCGACGAGGTCCTGGAAACCAACCTGGCTGCCAGACAACCACTTGCTGGTCCCCTCGAGCCGCATGATTTCCGCGGTCTCCGGATCCTGGGGATCCATGTTCAGCATCAATGAAGTAAAGCGCTTCGCAAGATCGCCGTCAAAGTTCGAAGCTGCCGTAAACACGCAATGGCTGAACTCAGGCGAGGTCCAAATCGCTTGGATGAATGCGCCTTCCTGGCCGTTGCTTTGCACGTTTCTCCAGAGATCTTCAGTGACGATGCCGGCCTCGCCACGCCCTGCTCGGAGCGCCGCCAAGACGTGTTCAGGGCTGGCGCAGGGATTCCCGCGGAAATCGACTTCCTTGTCGAGGCGAATCAATTCGACGCCTGTCAGCTTTAGGCTCTGTTGACGATTAAATCCGCTTTAGGCGGATGAATCCGAGGGCCAGTTGGATGATTGCCAGAAATGTTTGTTTCAGTTTTTCGTAGCGAGTG
>JAWXBP010000340.1 GCA_034440135.1 Planctomycetia bacterium | reverse complement strand
GCCCCGATGATGCACTTCCGCGAGGCCCAGCGGAAGCCTTCCACACTCGACGAATTCAAGGGGAACGTGTTCGCTGTGGAGACGGCCCCGTTCTGGGACGACGACTTGGAGGCGCTCGCTCAGCGCAGGGAAGAGCTCGAACACAAGTTAGAGCAGGAATTCAACAAGGACTCGAAACTAAGCCAGGAAGCGAAAGAAGCCGCGCGGAACAAGGCCATCGCGGCGCATTTCACTCCGGACGAGTTGAATCGCTTGACGGCCGGGGTATCCAATGGCGGCTATCACTACCTCGGAGCAGCGAAGATCTTAGCGCCGATTGGCGTGGCATTCGCCGAAGCAATTCTGTCCGTGGAGGACAACCCGCCCCAGCAAGCGGAAATGGCCGGCTACCTGCTCGTACCGCATGAGCAGGTGGACAAGACCTATAACGCTGGGTTTTCGATGTACGTGGCGGCATGGCCACTGTTGAAGAACTACCCCGGACAGGATTTTCAAAGCGGACTTTTCGGTACGTGGATGTTCGCGCAGTTCGATGGCCCCGAGCCCAAGGATCAGTACTCGGACATCGAAGGAGGACTCGGCTGGTGGCGGGACACCCGATTTGCCACCGAGACTCCCAAGTTCATCATGGGAGGCGTGGCGCTCAATTTCGTGGAGTGGGCCAACGGTCCCGGTGCAGGCAAGGGCCGTGACTGGTCGAATCCAGCCGGACACTATGCCATTGCGCAACTGAGCCCATGGGTGCTCTGGCCGCCGGACGGGCTCAACCTGAAACAGGGGACATCCGGCGAATTGTTCGGCTACGGGTATTTGCCGTTGCCGTTGACGTCTCCCAAGAAAACGACTGCCGCGAAGGACGTGCCGACAGGTGACCAGTGCTGGACTCTGTTTCTGAATACCGGCAATTTCAAAGGGCCTGTGACCTGCTTCCTCCCCTACTTTTGGTCGCGGCCGTCGGTCGAGCGCCCCAGCCTGGCCGGGCAGTTTCTCGACAGCCGGCCGTCCGAGCCGAACAAAGCGGTGCAGATGGAAACGCAGCATATCCCCGCCTTTATCTCGAACGACGCCAAAGGCGACACCTACGCCCGCGTCGCCCCCACACGTTTTCCGGCGATGGCGGATAGAGACGCTCCGCTTATCCACCGCATCACGGCCTACAAGAAGGCGGCTCTGTGGGACGACGTGCAAGCGTGGTTTGAAGGTGGAAAAGAGGCCTCCGGCGAGATTGACGCCGACGCATCCGCAGTCCACAACTTTAAGGACGGAGGCGGCGCGACCTGGGAAATCTATTTGCCGGACGCGCCGAACGAGAGCAAGGCGCCGCTCGCTTGGAGTTCGTTCGCCCGGCCGACCACGCTGGACGAGACCACGTACGGTTACAAGTGGGCGAAAGAGGCCGTCGCGAAGGACGGTTCACTCGTTACCTTGCCCGAATACTACCGACTGGAAAAAAACCAAGGCGGCCAGCCGAATTGGGTGGCGACCCATGGACAGGAAGTCCCCGCCGAAACCGGCCTGGCGAAGGCAGAATTCCCGAGACGACTCGGCGTTGAACGGATGCCGTACGTGACGCCTGATGAGGCGGAAAGCTGTTGGAAAAAGCCTGGTCCTGCGGCGGGGCCCTTCGAAGCGAAGTTGGGGGACGGGAGCGTCGTGACGTATTATTGGTACCGCTTCGCCGATCAGCCGGCGATGCTCAACGCCGACCTGACAACCGACGAGCGAGAAGCCGTTCAGAAACGGGTCGAATTACTTCACAAGCATTGGACGAAGGATCGCCACTACTTGCCCCCACCGACCGTCGGTAAGCTGGCCGACCTCGATCCGGCCGTCATCGTCACTCCACCCCAGGGCCTGGAGATCGGCTACGTCCCCATCGTCACGCGTCAGGCTGCTGCCGAATAGGGGCGCCTCTTGAGCTGAAACGAACCATGCCTTGTCAACGGTCGCGCATCGCTTCGCTACCGTGCCTGGTCAACGGTTGCCGCACACCAGGAACGATGCTGGTGGGAGCTACTGATGCAATTGCCCTAGAAAAGCGTCTGCCAACCGGTGGTGCTCGGCCATCCGTGCGCCGAGCTTTTCTTTCATTTTCACCATCACCGACATCCGCGGATTGGCCGCAAAGAACTTGCTATGCCGGTCGATAAACCTCCAGTAAAGCGCATCCCAAATGGCGCACCACGGGCCTTTCTTGAAGTCGCTCATCTTCAAGACGTACCCTGACCCACTGATGTAAGGTTTTGTCGTCATCAGTCCTCCGTCCGCGTACTGGCTCATGCCGTAAACATTGGGCACCATCACCCAGTCGTAAGCATCGATGAACATTTCCATAAACCACTGGTAGATCTCATCGGGGGCGATGTCGCAGAGCAGCAGAAAGTTGCCCAAGATCATCAACCGCTCGATATGGTGGCAATAGCCGCTGCGCAGCACCCGGCGGATCACCGTGTCCACGGGTTCGATGCCGGTCGTGGCGTCATAGAAGGCGGCGGGGATGCCGCGGGAGAATCCCCAGAAGTTACGGGTGCGTTGCTCGCGTCCATGAGTCAGGTACACGAGGCGAACAAATTCTCGCCAGCCGATGATCTGGCGGACGAAGCCTTCCAAAGAGTTGAGCGGAACGCGTTTACTACGCGCGAGCGCAGCGTCGACAACCTGGCGCGGTGAAAGCAGGCCGACGTTGAGCATCGGCGTCAACACGGAATGAAACAGAACGCCATGTTCCGCGCTGATGGCATCCTCGTAGTCGCCAAACGACGCCAGTCGCTCCTGAACGAATTCGTCGAGCCAGACCGCGGCCCCGGCATGGTCGATTGGGTAACCAAGTTCCGCGTCGGCCCCGATCGCAGTGGGAAAATTCGCACGTACATACTGCATCGCAGCCCTGACGGCTGCTCCAGCTTTCGTGTGAGGCGTCGTTGGGATGCGGACGCCCTTCGGCAACTTCTTGCGATTGTCCGGGTCGAAGCTCCATTGACCGCCGACTGGCTTGCCATCGTCATCCAGCAGTAGACCCAGCCGCTTCCGCTGAGCGATATAGAAACTGTTGAAAAAAAGTCGATCCTTGCCCACCGTGAAGTCGCGCACGACCGAGACAGGCGTGAGAAAGTGCGGGTCATCGAGCACCACCGCGGCGATCCCCTGCCGCTCGAGCGCCGTTGCCAGGCGGGTCGCTATCCAGTCGTCGCACGGATCAACATACTGCACGGAGCGAATGCCAAGTTCCTTCAGCACGGACGCAATGGCAGCGGTGTCCGTCAATTTGCTCGCTTCGATGTAGTGAACCTTTAGTTTCCGTTGCTGCAGCCCCGCCGCGAACTGCTTCATCGTAACGCGGTGGAAGATCAGCTTCTGGCGGTGGAAACGGTACTGACTGAACAGCAACGGTTCCTCGACCAGCACGACTTGCGAGGCGTTCACAAGCGCCGGGTGGTCTGCGAACAGTTGATGTGGATAGATCAGCGCGGCCTGCGTCATGAACCGTCGTCCTGAACGGTGTTGCGGAGCGGGAGTTGCTTCTCAGACGGAATCCCGATGTGCCGAAGAACACAATCGGCAGCGGCGACGCCGG
>JAWXBP010000339.1 GCA_034440135.1 Planctomycetia bacterium | reverse complement strand
CGCCAGGTCCGCCGCCGCCCGCTGGGCCGAAGTTCCGGCCGCGCTGCCAGGGGGGACGACCATTGTCGTCGTCATCGTCGTTATCGCCGCCACGGCGATCGCGCTCGCCCGAATCTTGGGCGGAACTGACGTTGGGAACGAGGGCGGGAAGGGCCGCGAACAGCCCCAAGATGACGGTGATGCGGCAAAGAACTCGCATGGATTCACCCGATTTCCCTGCGACCCGCCGAAGCAGGCCGCTGAATGCATTGTAAACAGGTGCGACAAATGGGCATAGCGGAATGCGCGCAACACCCCCCGAGGGCATCTAACCATTTTGAGGGCACGGAGTTTCGAGCAAATCTCCACGGCGAAACTTCCCCCGCCACACCGGGTTTAGTAATTTCGTGGGCAGCGTCAGGGCATCCCAGGCACGCACCATATCAACGTTCAATTTCTTGGAGGCGTCGTATGTTGGCACGAAATCAGTCGGTACGCACACTCGCAGTGTGCCTGGCCTTGGGTTTGATGGCCTCGGCCGCGTTGGCGCAACCTCCCGGAGGTCCCGGCGGCGGTCGTCGTGGCGGTGGGCGCGGGTTCGGCGGCCCCGGAATGGGTTTCGGCGGCGGCCCCGGCG
This sequence comes from Planctomycetia bacterium, assembly GCA_034440135.1. Lineage (NCBI taxonomy): Bacteria > Pseudomonadati > Planctomycetota > Planctomycetia > Planctomycetia bacterium. The sequence continues at coordinate 47,427 of JAWXBP010000339.1, read as the reverse complement.
GCGGCGTGGACACCGTTTCGCTCCTTCGCGTTGAGAAAGTGCGCGATGCGCTAAGTCTGGATCTCGAACAGGGCACCAAGATTCAAGAGATCAGCGACGCCGCACGCGAAGCGCAACGCGGGGCCTTCCAAGGCATCCGCGATCTGTCCGATGAAGAGCGCGATGCCAAGATGAAGGAAATGGCCGAGCAACGCGCGAAGACGGACGAAGAAATCCAGGCTGTTTTGAACGACGATCAACGCACCCGCCTGAAGCAGATCTCCCTGCAAGTCCGCGGCGCGAATGCCTTGTTGGACGAGAAAGTCGCCGAAGAAGTCGGTCTTGACGACGGCGCCAAGGAAAAGCTGAAAGCCGCTCAAGAAGAAAACATGACCGCGATGCGCGAAGCCATGGAAGCTCTCCGTGCAGAAGGGGGCGGCGGGGGCTTCGAAGGCATGCGGGAAAAAATGACCGAAATGCGGAAGGAATTCGACGCCAAGCTCCTGGCCGAGCTGAGCGAAGAGCAGGCCAAGAAGTTCGAGGAAATGCAAGGCGAGAAGATCGAGATCAGCATGGAAGATCTGGGCCGTGGTCGCGGCGGACCCGGTGGCCCAGGCGGCCCCGGAGGTCCCGGCGGCGGCGGCGGTGGCGGCGGACGTCGCAACCGCGACCGCGACGGCGAATAGCACTCGCAACGTCGGCTAGGCAGTGAACTTTGACGACGCCCCGCACGTAGGGGTGTTCGATCCCAGGCGGAGCCGGAACGCTATGCCAGATGGCGCCGGCTCCGCTTCCCATTCGATCCGAACCGTATGTATCTCGGCAGGAACCACGAAAGACGCGAAAAGCACGAAAGCATTTGGAAATGAGCGATGCGCCGGAGCCGTGGCGTCGCCTTGTCATTCAGTGCGGCGCAATCCACTGAGCCGCAACACTTTCGTGCCTTTCGTGTATTTCGTGGTTGCTCGTCTGAGCGTCCAGTCGCCGGGGTGGTTTTCCCTACTCCCGGCCCATAAAAGCGCGCTGATTCGTTGTTCCGGATCGGGTATACTGTAAACCCACGGAACAGCCCACCTGAACCCCCCGCCTCGGTACAGCTCATGGAAGCCGGTGAGATCCTTTTAACGAAGGGTTTGCTCGACGCGCGCCAATTGGAAATGATTCGCGCCGCGCGGATGGACGGTTCGCGCGCCGACCAGATCGCGGTCACCATGGGTTATTGCAGTGAGGAAGCCGCGCTCAAGGCGATCGGCGAAGAGGTCGGGCTTAACTTCATTGACCTCAGCGAAGCCGACATTGATTTCGGCCTGCTCAAGGATTTTCCGCAAAAGTTGATCCATCGCCAGGCGCTGTTCCCCATCCAGCGCCACAACGGCACCATCACCGTCGCCACGAGCGACCCGTTCGATCTCTATCCGCTCGACGAGTTGGGCGCCATCACCGGACTGCAGGTCGAGCCGGTGCTGGCCAGCAGCAACGAGATCGCACGGCTGATCAAGACGCACCTCGGTGTCGGCAGCGAGACGATCGACGGCCTGATGGCCGCCAAGAATGCCGAAGGTGACGTTGAACTCCTCGAAGAGATCGAGTCCGACGGTTCCGAGCTCTCCGAACAAGCGCAAGAAGCGTCGGTCGTTCGCCTGGTCAACGAGATCCTGCTCGAAGCCATCGAAACCCGCGCCAGCGACGTTCACTTGGAGTCGCAACCGTCGGGCTTGAAGATTCGCTACCGCGTCGACGGCATGTTGCACGCACAGCCGGTGCCGCCGGAGATCACGCGCTTTCAGGCCGCCATTATCAGCCGCTTGAAGATCATGGCGCGATTGAACATCGCCGAGAAACGCTTGCCCCAAGACGGGCGGATCAAACTCAAAGTCAAAGGCCGCGAGGTGGACGTCCGTGTCAGCGTGATCCCGATGATTCACGGCGAAGGCATCGTGATGCGGATTCTCGACAAGGGCGGGATGGAATTCGCGCTTCGTAAGTTGGGGATGGACGAACAGATCTACAAAAAATTCCGCGAGTTGATCCAACTTCCGCACGGCATCATCCTCGTCACTGGCCCGACCGGGTCCGGCAAGTCGACGACGCTCTACAGTTCACTGTTGGAGATCAAGAGCGAGGACGTGAAGATCATCACCACCGAAGACCCGGTGGAATATCAGCTCGAAGGCATCAACCAGATCCAGGTCCATCCCAAGATCGGCCTGACCTTCGCCGCGTCGCTCCGCAGCATCTTGCGACATGACCCGGACGTAGTGCTGGTCGGCGAAATCCGCGACCTGGAAACCGCGGAAAACGCCATCCAGGCGTCGCTCACCGGTCACTTGGTGTTCAGTACTTTGCATACCAACGACGCCTCGGGTGCTTATACTCGATTGGTGGACATGGGCGTCGAGCCGTTCCTCGTGGCCAGCACGGTCGAAGCGGTGATGGCTCAACGCCTCGTGCGCCGCCTCTGTCCGCTCTGCAAACAGGAATACACGCCGCACCCGGACGAGCTGCCGGACGATTTCCCCAAGGATCGCCTCGCCAAACTGGAACCGATCTTCCTGCCGCGCGGCTGCCGGGCCTGCCGGAACGTCGGGTACAAAGGGCGGATGGGCATTTACGAATTACTGTTGACCACGGACAGAATTCGGCAGCTCGCGCACGACCGCGCCACAAGCTGGGAACTGAAAAGCGCTGCCGTCGCCGACGGCATGCGGACGCTCCGCGACGACGGCTGGGAAAAGGTCCTCGCCGGCCAAACGACAGTGGAAGAAGTGCTGCGCGTGACGAAAGCAGATCGATTCTCAGTGCAAAAGAAATGAGTTTGAAGTGTTCAGTTTTCAGTGTTCAGTTTTCAGTGAGGATTTCGATTCGGCATCCAACTGAAAACTGAACACTGAAAACTTCAAACTGAATCACCATGCCCGAATTCGCTTACATCGCGCGTGACTCCGGCGGCAAACGTGTGGCCGGAAAGTTGTCGGCGGGAAGTCGCCAAGAGGCGATTTCTCTGCTGGACCAGCGCGCGCTGTTTCCGGTCGAAATCGCGCAAGACAATAAGGGGAGCGCAGTCTGGAAGTCGAAACGCGTCAGCCCGCAGCGGCTGGCGTCGACCTACGGCCAGCTCGGCGATTTGTTGCGCAGCGGCGTGCCGCTGTTGAAATCGCTGTCGATCCTGGAAAAACAATCGTCGCATGCCGGCCTGTCGGCCGTGCTGGCGGATGTGCGCAGCCGAGTCGAAGAAGGCACGACGCTGGCCGAGGCCTTCGCGCGGCACCCCAAGGTGTTCAGCGAGATGGCGATCAGCATGGTCCGCGCCGGCGGCGAAGGCGGCTTCCTGGAAGAAGCCCTCGATCGCGTCGCGGAATTCACCGAACAGCAAGAAGACTTGAAGAGCCGCACGCTGGGCGCGATCGCCTACCCGATGTTCCTGGCCGTGGTCGGCACGGTGGTCGTGACAGTGTTGATCGTATTCTTCGTCCCCAAGTTCGCGACGATGTTCGATCGCCTCCGCGAACGGGGCGAATTGCCGGCCACAACCGAATGGCTGCTTTGGCTGAGCGAAACGCTGAGCTCATACGGTTGGTTGATTCTGGCCGGCTTCGCGGTGCTGGCGATCTTCGCGAAGAATGCGCTCGGCACCGAGGAAGGACGCCGGTTCGTCGATCGCGTGAAGATTCGCATCCCCATGGCCGGCCCGATCTTCTTGAACCTGGCCGTGGCGCGGTTTTGCCGCGTGCTGGGCACCTTGCTCAAGAATGGCGTGCCGATTTTGAAGTCGCTCGATATCTCCAGCGACGCCACGGGCAATCGCGTGCTGTCCACCGCCGTGCGCGACGCCGCGGAGAATATCTCCGCGGGCGAATCGCTCGCCGGTCCGCTGGGCGCCAGCGGCCATTTCCCGGTGACCGTCGTGGAGATGATCGCCGTCGCCGAGGAAGCCAATCAGCTCGACACGGTGCTAGTCACCATCGCCGAAGGCCTGGAACGCCGCACCTGGCGGCAACTGGAATTGTTCGTCCGTCTGTTGGAACCGTTGATGTTGCTCATCCTCGCCGGCGTCGTCCTGCTGGTCGTCATGGCCCTGCTGCTGCCGGTGATGAAGATGAGTACTTCGTTATAGAGTTTGACGTTTTCAGTGTTCAGTTTTCAGTTGAGACAAAGCACTCAATTGACTGGACACTGAAAACTGAAAACTGAAAACTTCAAACTAACAAGAGGATACCCATGCGTACTCGCAAACCCTCGCGCCGCCGCAACCGCGCTGGCTTCACCCTGATGGAAGTCTTGCTCGTGCTCGTGATCCTGGTGATCATCGGCTCGTTCGTCGGCATTGCCATCCGCAACGCCCAGGGACAGGCGAACGTTAACGCCGCCCGGGCGCAGATCGAGCAACTCGAACAGCCGCTGGAGATGTATCACCTGAACATCAATTCGTACCCGACCACGTCGCAAGGGCTGCAGGCGCTGGAATCCGCCCCGGGCGATCTTGCCAACGCCTCGAAGTGGCAAGGGCCGTACCTCGATAAGGCGGTGCCGCTCGATCCGTGGGACAATCAATACCAATACATGTCGCCCGGCAACCGCAATCAAGATTCGTTCGACATTTGGAGCTTCGGCCCGGACGGCGTCGACAACTCCGCCGACGACATCGGCAACTGGACCGCGGAAGCGGCCAGCTAGGCAGACGATAGAAACGCAAACTTGGGGTGACGGAGGATTTAACCGCGAAACACGCGAAATGACGCGAAAAGGAGAGGTTCAGAATCGGTCTGAGCTGATCCGACAACCTGCAATTCTTTCGCGCTGTTTCGCGTGTTTCGCGGTTAAATCCTCCTCACTCTGCGTCTCAGCGGTTCAAAACGAATTTACACTCCTAGCATGTTCTTCTATTGCAAACCAAAACGCCGGCGCGGCTTGACCCTCATGGAGGTCTTGCTGGTGCTCGCGTTGTTGGTGGCGATGGGGGCGATGGTGTGGCCGAATTTGCAGCGGCCGTTCGCGGCGGAGCGGTTGCGCCGGGCTGGCGATCAAGTCCGCGCCCATTGGAGTCGCGCTCGGAATCGCGCCATCGATTCCGGTGAAGTCTATTCGTTCCGCTGCCAGTTGCAGGGGAGCCGGTATCTGATCGAGCGTTACGCCGGGCTGGATATCGACCAGGCGGTCACGTCCACCGGCTTTGCGGCGACCGCGTCGGACAACGCCACGCCTGGTACGCCGGCACTGTCGATCGACAAAACTTTGCCAGCCGGCGTGACGATGTCCGACTTGCAAACGGAAGCAGACGCCCGTACGTCGAGCCAGGCGATGGAGTTCGGTAACGAAGATCCGAGCCAATCGCGCGACGAAACCTGGTCGACGCCGGTGCTGTTCTTTCCGGACGGCACCTCGACTACGGCGGAGTTGACGCTCACCAACCAGTATGGCGCCACGGTCATGATTTCGTTGCGCGGACTGACTGGCGGCTCGCGGCTCGGCGAAGTCAGCGCCGATGAGAATTACCGGGCGCCGGCGCTGGAGAAATCGCCATGAAGCGCCGGCGGCAAGGTTTTTCGTTGATGGAGGTGATCCTCGCGATCGCCATCCTGGCTTCGGCCACGGTGCTGTTGGGCGAGCTCACGCGGTTCGGCATGCGCAACGCGCGGATCGCGCGCGACTTGACGCAGGCGCAACTCTTGTGCGAGAGCAAATTGAACGAGCTGGTATCGGGCCTGTCTCCCTTGGAAAACGTGAGCGGCGCGACGTTCGATACCACCTACGATCCCGACCAGGCGTGGCTCTATTCGATCGAATTCAGCGAAATCGACTCGGTCACGGGTCTGGCGAGCGTCACCGTCACGGTGAATCAAAACCTGCAACCGAGCCAGCGCCCCGTGCAGTTCGCCCTGACCCGCTGGATGATGCCGCCGCCGAGCACGACGGATACGGAAGACTCATCCACCTCGGACAGCGGCAATTCGAGCAGTTCTTCGGGCTCCTCCGGCAGCTCTTCCACCGGCGGCACATCGAGCGGACAATAGTTCGCTAGCTGGAAGCGCGTAGTCGAAACACGCATTGTGACGCACTCTTCAAGAAATGGGCGCGAATCATGGCTGGGACAACTTCGGGCAATGCGCAATCTCCTGCAGAACCCGACGCGCCGTCGTCCGCGCGAGCCCTCACATCGACCGACGCTGGCGCGCCGCGTTGGCGCAAGCGCACCGCCTGGATCGTACTCGGATTGCTGCTCGCCTACTTGGCGATCGCTTATCTGATCCTCCCCTTCATGTGGGATCGATACGCCACGCGCCATCCGCAACTGGACGACATGCCGGACATCACCGAAACCGGCGACAAGATTCCCGGCGATCCGTTGAACCTTGCGCTGATCGGTTCCGAGCGCGACCTTAAACGCGCGATGGTCGCCGCGAAATGGTATCCGGCTGATCCGCTCACACTGAAGAGTTGCCTGGAAATCGCCGAAGCCACGGTGCTCAAGCGTCCGTACGACGCAGCGCCGGTAAGCAGTCTGTATCTCTTCGGGCGCAAGGAAGACCTGGCGTTCGAGCAGCCGGTCGGCGATGATCCGCGCCAACGGCATCACGTGCGTTACTGGCGGTCCCCTAAGTCCGATGCCGACGGCCGCCCGATCTGGCTGGGCTCCGCGACCTACGATCGACGTGTGGGTTTCAGCGATACCACGGGCCAGATCACGCACCATATCGCGGCCGATGTCGACACCGAACGAAATCATGTCATGCAGTGTCTGGAACGAGCGAAGTCCTTGTCGGAACGCTATGCCGTCCCCAACTTTCACGAGGAACGCTCGGGCCGTAACGGCGGCGGCGACCCTTGGAAGACTGACGGCCAACTGGACGTCGGCATCTTGAAAGCAACGGATTGAGCGGAATTCGGCAACCGTGTCGACGCCACGGATGCGGCCTCGTAGGCCATCGTTTCTACTTTTCCGGGTCGCTGCCATAGGTTCTGCCGAGCACCTTGACGATCTCGCGCCGCAGCTCCAGCGGCTTGATCTCCTCGCTCTGACGGTAGATCACCTTGCCGCCCGGCGCGATCAGAACCGTGTGGGGCAACGGGCCTTTCCATTCCTTGTCTAACAAATCTGCCAGGCGATCCCGGTCCGTGAACGCCGGGAAATAGTTGGTACAGGAGACGTGAGTCTTGCGCAGGAAGGCGAGCGCGTCCTCGCGTTGCTCTGGTTCGTCAAGACAGATCGTCACCAGTCGAAAGCGGCGCTGGCGATACATGCGGTTGATCGTGACAAACTCCGGCAACTCCTTCACGCACGGACCGCACCAGGTCGCCCAGACGTTCACGACGAGCAGTTGATCGGTATCGTTGGCAGCAAGTTTTTCGAGCGCCACCTCGTCCAACGATTCCAGTTCCACCGGCTCCTCGTTCCACTTCTCAAGCGACTCTGCCGCGTCCTGGCGCTTCTCGGACCATTTCGTCGAGCAGCCAAACGTGCGCGTTTGCTCCACCGGCACGGGCTTGCCGGCGAGCAGCGCTTCGATCGCGTTGCGCGCATCGTGGCTCTTAACGGTTTTCACTTCGGAATCGTCAATCCGACCCACGTATCGCAGCATGCGATCGGCGTCGAAGAGAAACGCCTGGGGCGTGGCGACGACGCCATAGGCGAGCGACACTTTCTGCGTGTCACCGTCATAGAGATACGGAAACTTGTAGCCGTGTTCTTCGGCCCGTAGCTTCATGTTCTCGAACGAGTCGCCGAGATCCGTATAACCCAGCTCGTCGAGCCGCAAAGCCTGATCGTCATTGGGCGAAATCGCCACCAGCGCGACGCCGCGATCTTGGTAGTCCTCGTGGAGTTGCATGATGCGGGATTCATACGCCTGCGCCGTGGGGCAATGATTGCAGGTGAAAATGACCAACAATAACTTGGCGTCCGCGAAATCGGCGAGCTGATGGTTCTTTCCGTCAACGCCTGGCAAATTAAACTCCGGCGCGGCGTCGCCGATCTTGAGCTCTTTGAATCCTTCCGGCGCGGCGGACGCAGGAAATGTCCCGAGCACGAACGCCAGCACGGCGCATGTCAGCAATCCCAATCGTGCGCGCATCATACTTGCTCCTGAATCGAGGAAGAGCATTTTCAGCGGCGTGGGTTTCCGCTTCGCTAGAGTGTGAAGCCTCGCCCGACGCGCGTCAATCCGCCGCACATTTTCATCAATTGGAAGGGAGCCGCTTTCACTCAAACGCTGATAGACTTTCATTCATTCAAGGCTTGCAGGGATTCCGAGTCACAAACGCGAACGCAATACGACATGGCAAGCGATACTTTGGATTGCGGCCCTGCCGCTGTCCGCCCGTGGTTGGCGCGGTTGCCTATCTATTATGGCTGGGTCAATCTCCTGGTCGCCGCGGCGGCAATGACTGCGACGCTGCCGGGACGAACCCATGGATTGGGGATGATTGCGAAACCAATCACCGAAGACGGGCGACTGGCGATTAACGAGCAGTCGTTCAGCCTCCTGAATTTCTGGGCGATCCTGCTCGGTTCGCTGATGTGCCTGCCCGTAGGACGGGCCATTGACCGCCTGGGCGTGCGCGGCGTCTTGGTGGCCGTGGTGGCGGCGCTGGGTTGTTCCGTATTGTTCATGAGCCGGGTGGATCAATGGTGGTGGTTCTTCCTGTCGCTGGTGCTTGTCCGAGGTCTGGGTCAGGGCGCCCTTTCGGTTTGCAGTATGGCGGTGGTCGGAAAATGGTTTAGCCGTCGACTCGGCCCGGCCATGGGCGTGTACGCTGTACTACTGACGATCGGCTTCATGGTCAGCACTGTCGCCCTCGGCGCGGGGGTCGCCGCCGAGGGCTGGCGCTCCGCTTGGAGCACGCTCGGCCTTGCGCTGCTGGCGTTTGCGCCGATTTGCTGGCTGTTGGTCCGCAGCGGTCCGGAATCAATCGGTGATCTGGGAGATGTCCACTATGCGCCGCTCGATTTGCCATTGGCGAGCGTGCTGCGCGTGCCGGCCTTCTGGTCGATCACGCTGGCGACGTCGCTGTTCAATCTCGTCTGGTCGGCGATCACGCTGTTCAACGAATCGATTCTCGCGGAGCAAGGTCTCGATCACGACGCGTTCATCATGGTGATGGCGGTCTTGGCATTCAGCGGATTGCCGACGAACATCATGGCCGGATACCTAGCCAAGAAATGGCCGATGGAACGCATCCTGGCGATTGGCATGGCGGTCCTTGCGCTGACGCTGGCGATGTTTCCGTTCGTGACTTCGACCACGACCGCCATCGTCTATGCCGCGGGCTTGGGCGTCTCAGGCGGCATTGTCACCGTAGTTTTCTTCGCGGCCTATGGACATGCCTTTGGCCGCCAGCACCTCGGCGCAATCCAAGCGGTCGTGCAAACCATCACCGTGTTTGCCTCCGCCCTGGGACCGGTGATCCTGGCGAACCTTCGCGACCAGTTTGACTCTTATGCGCCGTTGTTCCTGACCGCCGCCGGCAGTGCCCTGGTAGCCGCCATAGCTTGCTGGACTACGCGTCTCGACAGGCGCATTCCATCAAGTAATGCAGATTCTTCTGACTGACCTGTGCCAATGCGATCGCGATCTCTCGCCTGCCAGAGTACCACGCTGGGCGCCGCCAACATGGTCCTGTCTCACGGCTTCGGCGATCTGCGATCGTCAACAGTCGTCTTCGCTCGCACGTCGTTGCCGTCCAGAGTCACTTCGCCGGCGTCTTCCTCGATCCGGATGCCGACTGCTTGGGTCTGTTCATTCATCGGCCGCGTGTCGCGGATGATGTTGTTGCGAAACACCAGCCCGTCCGTGGAACCGCGCACGCGAATCCCCGCGGCAGGCTCCGTGGCGCCATTGTCCTCAATGCGATTGTTCTCCAACCGATTGCGGTGCGCCGCCATACCGACCGTCTCATTCCGGAACATCACGCCATCCTCGCCATTGAGCCGGACGAGGTTGTCGCGCAGCAGATTGTCGCTGTCCTTATGTCCGATCGAGATGCCGAACCGCCCGTTGTTCTCCAACACGTTCTTTTCGAACAGCCCGTGCCGCACCCGCCAGCAAAGAAACAAGCCATCCTCTCGATTGCCGCGCGCGACACATTCGCGGACGACCGCCCGCTGCGAGCCGCTCCCCGGGTGCAAGCCCAACCCCGCGTTATCCGCCGAAACACAGCGCTCGACCCGTACGTCGTTCGACTGTTGAAAGCTGATGCCATCGCCGTGGTAATTGCGAACCAGGCAGTCCTCGATGACCGCGCCGTGGCACCGATACAAAAATACGCCGCCGCCCCGGCAGCCGTTCAGCGCGACGTTCTCAGCCTGATTTCCTTCCACCGTCACGTGTTCGACGCGCGCCCCTTCGGCGCCGTAGCCGCTGATGACGGCAAACACCGTGGCCGCTTGCGCGTGGCTGGCCGCCAGGCAGTCGGCGTTTAGCGGCTTATCAATCGAAAAAGTGTTACCGCTGCGCCCCGTGATCCGCGCCACGGTCGTATGAAACCCGCCCGCGTTGTCGTCCCAGATCGCCACACCGGCGCCGACGCCGAACCCTTCGGGACTTACAAGCGTGATTTGCTCCTCGCCGTAATCGCCGTCGAGCGCGAGGGCAGACACGTCCGCCTTCGTTTTGCGCAGAATCGTCTCGCCGGGCGTGCCCCGCACCGTCACGAACGGACGCAAATGCAGCGAGTCTGACATCGCGAACTCGCCCGGGCCGATCTCTACGATGCCGCCGCCGAGCGCCGCAACGTAATCCACGGCGGCCTGCAAGGCGCGACCATCGACGCCCACGATATCGGCGTCGCGGGTTCCGACGGTGACGCGCGGCAGCTCGCTCATTTCCGCGCGCATGGAGCGAGGCAGTTGCCGCTCCTCAGTCCGTGGCGAGAAATCGGCTTCATCGTCGGCACGAGCCGGCGCGCGAAGCGCCATCAAGGCAATTGCTAGCATCATCGCCCAGCGACGATGTGCGTTGAGTCGTTGCTGGGATCGTGACATAAAGCCCTCGCGGTGACGTCTCGACAAGTACCGTTCACTTCATCGGTTGCGCAGTGTACCGCGTGGAGCGGCCCACGGCACAACCCCAGGTGTCCATTCTGCCGATAACTTCGCAGCCGATCCAGTCGGGCCGCGGAAGTAGTGCCCCCAAGTGGACCTCGGGCGGCCCAATGGCTAAACTGTGGGTGCCGTTCCGCGGGGGAGTTGTCAGTTTTTCAGGAAGGGTCCTCCCATGTCGCATCGCGTGCTGTCCGGTCTGCTGTTTGCTTCCATCGTGCTGGCCGCCGCGAATTCGGTGACCCACGCCGCGAAACTTGAAGGCGCGTACCTCGAAAGCCGCACGTGCCAGGTCTACACGGGGCCTTGCTTCGCGAATTCCGAATCCGGCCTGGCCGGCAAGTGCGCAATCCTCGCCTGGAACGTATCTCAAGGAGACCATGCGGGCGTCGATCTCGCCGGCCTCAGCGTCGTGGTCGTCGTCCACTCCTCCGACACGCTGGCCTTCGAGGGCATCGACAACGGTCGCGAACTTAAGTCAATGATCCTGGTGGACGAACGCGCCACTTCGGAACAACGCGACGCCCTCGTCGACTTTGCTCGTCAGCAGGTCGGCCGCGCCGGCGAGCACGTCGTCAAGGTTGAGTCTCAACCGATCAGCATGTCGCTGGATGTTCTCGACCTGCGCGGAAAGCTCGAAGTCGGCAAAGTGGTCAAGCTCTCGACCCGCGCCGCGCGCGTGGGCGACTGCATCTGCGGCAATGAGGCCGCCTACTATCCGCCGCTCGCTCGGCTGGAAAACTTCGCCGCCGGCGTCTGCATCGAAAACGAATTCCGCGGTCGCGGCCTGGGCCAACGCTGGTCGGCGCCCGACAGCCGCAGCGCCTACATGGGCACGTTCGTTTACTAGGCAACGCGGTTCGCTAGTCATCCGTACCGAAACTTCCATCATGTAGTTACACCAAGGCGCCGCCATGTTGTCGCTGGTCCGCGTTTTCCTTCTGACATTGATCGGCGTGCTGACGTGTTGCCCGCTGCCTGCCTGGTGCCAGGAATACACCGTTGAATCGATCGAGACTCGCGCTCCCGCCGAGGAAGTGGCTGCCGCCGTCGCGGATCAACTCGGCGGCAGCGGCGTTAAGGTCGTGCGCGACGGCACTCGCGTTGTTTGCGAGATCTGGCTCCTCAAATCGTGGGAACTCAAGTCGTTCACGCCCGAGGGAGACGTCTTGTACCCGTTTACGCCCGGTCAGTTGATCGGCGTGTTGCGGCTGCCGCGCAAGACCGGCGATTTTCGCGATCAAGGCGTCGCGAAGGGCGTGTATACGCTCCGCTACGCGCAGCAACCGGTCGACGGCGCGCACGTGGGCACTTCGCCCACGCGTGATTTCCTGTTGTTGAACAAAGCCGCCGCCGATCCGTCGCCTGAAGCGCGCGATTTGGAATCCTTGATGAAAGACGCCGCCGAGGCGGCCGGCACCGCGCACCCCGCGATGCTGGCCTTGAAGGCCGCATCGACAGATGGTGAAAAACTACGGCACGACGAAGCGAACGACTGGCGGTTGCTTCGCTTGAACGGCAAGGGACGCGTCGGCGCGGAAGAAAAAGACCTGCCGCTCGATGTTGTCGTGATCGGCCACGCGAACGAGTAGTCGGAGTTCTCCATGGCCACGTTGCGATCGCGCCGTGAACTGCTCACCTTGTCGCTCGGCGCTGGGCTGGCATTGCCGTTTGGCTCTGCCAACGCCGATGATTCGGCCAAAGCCGACTTCGAAGTAGTCCGTGTCACAGGTCGCGTCGGCTGGCTGGGGGACGCGCTACGTGAACGTTTCGGCCTGGAGTTGTCCCCCGAAGCGAGCGAACGAACCTTGGCCATCACGACCGCAGAAGCCGAGGTCGTGCCGTTGCTCGAAGATTCGCGCGGCCGCGCGTTTCGTCTTGATGAACGGCTGCGAACGATGGAGCTGGAGTTGGTCGTGCGACGCTATCAAAAGACTCCGCTACTGCAAGTCTTGCAGATTCTGGAAGTCACGTCCGACGGCAGCCGCGCGGAGCTCGACTATTGGTGCGACGTCTGCGCGATCGCGATGTTTGAACTCAAATTGTGCGAATGCTGCCAGGGCCCCATCGAGCTGCGCCGCCGGCCGATTGCCCCCTGACGCGGCCATGCTTCTACCTTGGACCGTCGCGCAAATCGTGTCTGATGGGACCTCGCCAACAATTCTCGCAAAAGTGTTGCTTCTCCTTTGACAGGCCGTATAATCACGTCCCGCTAGTCCAGCTTTCCGCCAGCGAACGCTTGTCAACGATCCTGACTCGCGCGTCGCTCCTTCTGCATAAGGCGACTACGAATGACGGGGAAAGACCCAGGGTCCAACGCGCGGTCGGGCGTCAATCGCCGCGCATTTCTGAAAGGCTCCGGCGCGGTCGCCGCGGCCACCGCACTTCACCAGGCGGAACTCGCCAAGGCCCAAGACGAAGCGGCCGTCGTCGTGCGTGAATCGACGACGATCAAGCTGGACGTCAACGGCGCCGAACACACGGTGAAAGTCGAGCCTCGCGACACGCTGCTCGAAACGTTGCGCTATCAACTGGATCTGACCGGCGCGAAGCCCGTCAGCCTCGATGGCAGTAGCGGCGCGTGTACCGTACTGGTCGACGGCAAGCCGATGATGGCCTCGCTGCTCCTGGCAGTCGCCTGCCAAGGGAAGCGAATTGAAACCGTGGAAAGCCTGGGCGGCGACAAGGTCGATCCCGTAGTCCGCGCGTTTGTCACGCACGATGCGGAGCAGTGCGGCTTCTGCACGCCTGGCTTCGTCGTGGCGGTGCGGGCGTTTCTCAACAAAAATCCGAAAGCGACGATTGACGAGATCCGCGCCGGGCTCAACGGGAATATTTGCCGCTGCGGCACGTACGCGAATGTCATTCAAGCCGCCGTGGCCGTCGTCAAGGGAGATGTCAATGGCTGAAGTGCAATACACCTGGCCCGCGTCCGACCAGGCGCGGTTGATCGGCAAACGGCATCAACGCCTCGACGGACTCGTGAAGGCCACCGGTGCGGCGAAATACACCTACGACATCAATCTGCCCAAGCAACTGATTGTACTGGCCTTGGGCTGTCCGCACGCCCATTGCCGGATCACGGGCCTCGACACGAGCGCCGCGCTGAAAGTAGCTGGCGTCGTCCACGTACATGTTTTCCCGCACGCGGAAGTCGGTAAGGAAATCAATTGGGAAGGCGAGTTGCTGGTCGCCGTCGCCGCCGAGACCGAAGGCGCGGCGATGGAAGGCGTCGACAAACTTCGCCTGGCTTATGAAGTCCTGCCGGCGTTCTTGGACGACGAGAATCTCCAGGCCGCCACGGATGCCAAGCTCACCAGCCCCGGCGGCGGTCGCGCGGAAACTGAGAACGAACCTGGCGACGATGACGACGAAGATGAATTCATCGAAAAAGAAATCGAACGGCTGCTGAAAGAAAGCGCCTACGTCGTCGAAGGCTACTACGGCGCCGACGTGATCACGCACTGCTGCCTGGAACCGCACGGCGTCACCGTCGCCTGGGAAGGCGCGAAGCTCAAGGCGTACCTGTCCACGCAGAACGTCTCCGGCACCGACGAGGGCTTTGCCGCGGCGTTACAGATCGGTCCCGAAGATGTCGAAGTGATCTGTCAGTACATCGGCGGCGGCTTCGGCAGTAAGTTCGCGGCCGACTATTGGAGCATCGCGGCCGCTCAGATCTCCAAGGCGACCGGACGTCCGGTGAAATTCATGCTCTCGCGGGAGCAGGAACTCAAGCTCGGCGGTCATCGCCCCTCGGGGTATTTGAAAGTCCGCCTGGGGGCTGACAAGGACGGCGTGGTGCAAGTCTGGGATTCGACGCACTGGGGAAGCGGCGGATTTAGCGGCGGCGCCGTCAGCCAGACCATCATTCCATACGTCTTCCGGCCGAAGAACCTGCGCGTCAATTCGACGAACATCCGCACGAACGTCCCGCAGGCCCGCGCCTGGCGCGCCCCAGGTCATCCGCAGGCCTGCGCCATGTCGCAGACCGCCTATGACGATCTGGCGGCCAAGATGGGCGCCGATAGTTTGGAAGTGTTTCGCAAGAACATCCCGAATATCGCTTCGCAGCAAACGCCGGAGGTGTACCTCGCGGAACTCGAGATCGCGGCGAAACTGATGGACTGGAAGGCCAAGTGGCATCCGCACGGCAAGGGACCGGTCAACGGTTCCGTCGTGGAAGGCCTGGGCGTATCGCTCCACACGTGGGGCGGCGCGGGGCACGCGTCAAACTGCACGCTGAAGATCTTTCCGACCGGTGGCGTCGAAACCTTCTGCGGCACCCAAGACCTGGGAACCGGCACGCGCACGGTGTGCGCGGTGATTGTCGCCGAAACGCTCGGACTCAACGTCGCCGACGTGCAGGTCAACATCGGCACGTCGAAGCTGCCGGTCAGCGGACCCTCGGGCGGCAGTACAACCGTGGGCGGCGTTTCCGAATCGCACCGTCGGGCGGCGCTGAACGCGTTGGCGCAGTTGTTCGAAACAGTCGCGCCCAAGCTCAATACCACGGCAGATCAACTGGAAGTCGTCGTCGGCCGTATTCAGGTTCGTGGCAAGCCGGACCAAGGGCTCGCCTGGAAGGAAGCCTGCGCCACGCTCGGCATGAGACCGCTGGAAGCGACCGGCGTCTATCAGCCAAGCGGCAATAGTCCGCTCTCAGGTTCCGGCGTGGGCGGCGTGCAAATGGCCCATGTCGCGGTCGATGCCGAAACCGGTATCGTCCGCATGAAGAAATTCGTCGCGGTCCAGGACATGGGCCTGATCATCAATCGCACTGGCGCCGAGAGCCAGATCAACGGCGCGGTGATCATGGGCATCGCGTACGCCCTGTTTGAGCAACGCATCATGGATCAGGCGACCGGCGCGTTTGTGAACAGCTCGATGGAGACGTACAAACTTCCGCGCCTCGGCGATATCGGCGAGATCGTGGTCGAACTGTACGAGCCGGAAGACCAGCGCAAACGTGGCGTGATCGGCCTGGGCGAACCGCCTGTCATCGGACCCGGCGCCGCCATCTCCAATGCCGTTTGCAACGCCCTCGGCGTGCGCGTGCCGGTCATTCCCATGACGCCCGCTCGGGTGCTCGAAGCAATTCAAAAATCGGCGAAGAGGACCTAAACGATGAAAGCATTCGAGTATGCGGCGCCTCGCAGCGAGGCGGAGGCCTTGGACTTACTCCATGCCGTGCCAGGGCGCAGCGAAATCCTGGCCGGCGGCACCGACCTCGTCGCCCTGATGAAATCCATGGTGCTGCGGCCGGAGCGCGTCGTCAACATCATGGAGATCCCTTCGCTCAAGGGAATCGAAGAGCGAGCCGACGGAAGCGTGGTGATCGGCGCTTCCGAGACCTTGGATGAAGTGCTCGCGAGTCATTACCTGACCGACTATCGCGCCGTCACCGACGCGATCCTCGGAATCAACAGCATGCAGTTGCAGTGTCAGGGCACCATTGGCGGCGAGCTCTGCCAAAGGGCGCGGTGCTGGTTCTTTCGCAACGGGCACGGCTTGCTCGCCGGCAGCGAGTTAGCCGAGTTTGGCGACAACCGCGACCACGCGATTCTCGGCAACCTGGGGCCAGCCAAGTTCGTTTGCGGTTCGCGGATCGCACCGGCGTTGATCGCGCTGGGCGCCAAATTGAGAATCGTCGGACCGCGCGAACAAGACGAACAACTTGTGGCCGCGGAGGAGTTTTTCCAGGTTCCTCAAAACGACCAAGACCGCGAAACCGTCCTTCAGCCGAAGCAACTCCTCACGCAAATCATCTTGCCGCCAGCCACGGCCACGAGCGCCACGTACGAAGTGCGGCCATCGGTCGGACCGGACTATCCGCTGGCCGCGGCTGCTGCAGCGCTGACGATGCGCAATGGAGTCGTCGTCTCCGCGCGTATCGTCTTGGGGCAAGTCGCGCCGATCCCCTGGCTGTCTCCAGAGGCCGCGGGCGCGCTCCTCGGCGGGACCGTCAACGAATCGCGCGCTGCAGCCGCGGGAGTCGCTGCGGTGACTGGCGCCATGCCGATGTCAGGCAACGCCCACAAGATTCAACTGACCCAAGTGGCTGTCAAACGCGCCGTGATGTTGGCCGCGGGACTAAATCCAGGAGGACTGTAGCGATGGCGTTTCAAAAGGTCTACGATCCCCTCCCCACCATCACCGAGCCTCCCTGCGCGTATCTCCGTTCCAAGATCATGCAAATCGCCGGATCGCGGCACGAACATGATCTCGGCGAAGAAACCGGCAGCCGCTATTGCTGGTGCAACCAGACGCAACGCACCCTCGGCCCGGATGACCAGATCGTGGGCCGCCGTGTTTGCCTGCCTGAACGCGAGTGCTATCGGGACAGCGGGTAATCGGAATCTCAACCAGCGCCGCGTTCGCGGCGCGTGATGCAATGCGTTAGGGACGTATGTCACGCGACGAACTCTCCGAGATGATCGGTCTCGCTGAACGGCTCCTGGCCGCTGGCGAGCCAGCGGTTCTCGCCACGCTGTTCTCGGCGGACGGGTCCACCTATCGCACGCTCGGATCGATGATGGTCAGCGGTCCCGGCTCAGGCTTCATCGCCGGCGGCGTCAGCGGCGGTTGCCTGGAAGAATACATCGCCCGGCGCGGCCGCGAACTGATCGAACGTTATGACGCCACGATGCTGAGCTTCGATACGGACCCCGATAGCAATGACGACGGCGTCCCTTCGCTCGGCTGCGGGGGCTCGATTGAAGTTCTCGTCGAACGCTGCACGCCGGAACACCTGACTTTTCTACGCCGCTTGAGCGCGGCCCAATCGGCCGACGTCTGTTCCGCCGTCGCGTGCGTGATCGATCCGGCGGAATTGCCCGCTCTCACCGTGCGTCGGAGTTGGTTCGACCAAGACGACGGCATCGCGGATCAACCCTTGGAAGCGCTGCGCCGTCGCGCGATTACTGAACGACGAAGCCGGCACGGCGAGGTCGGTGGCTCATGTAGCGCACTCGTGCATTATGTTCGCCCCCTGACGCGCCTGGTGTTGCTCGGCGCGGGCAACGACGCTCGTCCGCTGTGCAAGCTAGCGAGGTCCCTCGGTTGGCATGTGACCGTTGCCGATCGCCGCGCTCGCCTGGCAACCCAAACCAGGTTTCCCGATGCAGACCAGGTCATTGCCGCCGATTGGTGGAACGCCTTGAAGGAGATTGTCTTCACGCCGCAGACCGCGGTGGTTGTGATGACGCACAGCGTTAACGACGACGTCGAAATCCTGCCGCTCTTGTCGGAACAACCGGCGGTCTACGTCGGCGTACTCGGACCGGAACATCGCCTCGGCTGGGTGCTGCGGGACGCTCAGGAAACGTCCATGCTCAGCGACGCGTTTATTTCCCGCTTGCGAGGTCCAATCGGCCTCGATCTCGGCGAACGGACGCCAGAAGGCATCGCCATTTCGATCGCCTCAGAGATCATGGCGGAATTGCATGGTCGCACGGCGATTCCATTGTCCCAGTTTTCGCCGCGAGCATGCACCGCGGCAAGCGACGTCGTCGACAATGTCTGACGAGCTACTCGTCGCCATCCTGGCCGCCGGAGCCTCGCGCCGCTTGGGACAACCGAAGCAACTCGTGCAAGTCGGCGACGAACCGCTACTTTCGCGCCAGTGCCGAGTCGCGATCGAAGCGGAAGTCGGTCTCGTTACAACCATTCTTGGCTGTCATGCCGACGCTTGCTTCGCAGCTCTGAGCGGCTTGAACGTAACGGTTCGCCGCAACGAACAGTGGGAGGAAGGCCTCGCCTCATCGATCCGCGAAGCAGCGAGCGCTGCAATTGACCAGAATGCCGCCGGACTCTTGATCCTGCATTGCGATCAATACCGCATCCGCGCCGGAGATTTGCAAGCACTTCACCTAGCATGGACGAAGTCAGGTCGGTCGACGGTCTGCCGCGCGCGACACGACGAGTACGTGGGTCCCCCAGTCATTTTTCCAGCGAGTTGCTTTGCGGCGTTGCTGTTGCTCCCAGGGGACGAAGGCGCTCGCCGCGTCATCTCGGCACTCGACTCGAGCTTGCTCATCGACGTGCCAATGCCCAACGCCGTTTACGACCTCGACCTCCCGGAACAACTCGCGGACGTGATAACGCGCTAGCGGGATTTCAAAGGCCCTGTCGTTGCGCAAATTCGATTGCCACGCATTGTGACCAGCCACGAATTCCTGTACCACCCGTTATGAAGACTATGGTGGCGTTGTAACATCCAGCGGGAACCCACGCTTAACAATCAAAGTGGGCGCTCTCGATCCCATCCGGCAACCGCAATTCCGATCTACTGGAGAACCATCCGTCATGGGCAAAATCTGGGTATATATCGCGCCGGTGGTCGTGCCGGACGGGGCGGGGGCGACTGGGTTGATGTCGGACACGTTGACGGCGGCGCTTTCGACGATGGTAGTGAATCGGATCGCGGGCGCCTTGCCGGCCGACAAGTACACCACTGCGGCGACCGACAAGCCAATCAAGATCACCAGCGGCTATAACGCGATCAAGATCGCCGCCGAATTGACGCTCAAGGTGGAAACGCAGGGTTCCAAGATGACTGTCGGCTGCACGTTGAAGACCGTCTGGGAGGCGATTCGCGCGCCTTCCACGGCGGCGGGGAACCTGCTCGGATCCGCCGCCAAAGGCGCCGCGGCGGAAAACCGCGGCACCGGCGAAGCCGGCGTCATCAAGATCGCCCCTGATGCGCTCGACCCCGTAGTCGCCCCGCTGGTGACGCTGATGCTGAACAACCCGAACTACACGAGTTACGGCAAAAAGCTGGGTCTGCCTTTATAGCCGCGCCCGTCGCGCGTAAGCGCCGCACGCCGCCCAGACGATGGTGAGCAACCAAGTGGATGGCTCCGGCACGGCATGGGCATTGGAATCGAGGCCAGTGCCGAACTGGTTGCGAATCAAGTTTAGGTCGTCGATGTTGATCAATCCGTCGCGGGTTACGTCTCCCTCGCCGAAACCGGCGAAGTTGTTCCGTACGGCGTTCAGGTCGTCGATGCCCACTTGGCCGTCGCCAAGGGCATCGCCGTGGCGAAGCGCCGACCCAGCGTGATCTGCGAGGCGGTGTCGAAGTGCAGCCCATCCCCGGAGGTGAGATCGTCCGTTTCGACGAGATACGCGGCGATGCCCGTCTGATCGACCGCTGCCTGCGCGCCACGGACAGTTTCGCGATAGGCAAAATTGGCCCCGCGAATCTGTCCGAAAATAAACGGCGCGTCCGGAGCTTGCAGGTCCAGACGGACCTGTTCGATGAAGTTCAGCAAATTCGCCTCGTACAGCGGGGCCATCGCCGCGCGGCGAGCGTCTTCTTCGCCATGCATCCAGACGACGCCGGCGACCTGGACCTCGTAGCCGGCGCCAGTCCAATATTGCCGCGCGGTTGCGACGCGCGTCATCAGTGTCGAGTACATATTATCTCCCAGCGAGGGGCTCCAATCCTCTGCCAAACTGGTTGAGCCCACGGCGTGCTTGACGATGGCGATCATTCCAGGAATCGCCGCGGACATCGTCCGGCCGAACTCGATTTCTGGCCCGAAGTCATCGTCGGTCGCCCGCAGGTTGCCGAATCCAGCCCCCGCGGTGTGATACAGCACGTCGGCCTGCGGCATGATCGCTTCGGCGGGCAATTCGTCGACGCGCCCCCAGCCGGACATGTTGGACTGTCCGGCGAGAACGTACAGGTTCAGAGGCGCCGCCGACGCGCCAGAAGTCATGAACAACAGGCAAATCCAGGAGCGAAACCGTCCTCCGCGACGGAAACCGAGCTCACTTGGTCCGACCAGCGCGCAGCGCGAAACGTGATCCAGCATGACGTGGAATGCTCCTCGCGGAAAATCCTGCACAGGCCGTTTGAAGCGACGACGGCGTCACCGGCCTGCTCCCCTACTTAACTAAGCGATATTCGCAGCGTAATTGAGCGCGCTGAATTGCGTAAAATCTGCGGCCCGAACATTCCGCAGCATCCGCATATCCGCTTTCAGGTTCGCGGCCTAAAATAGTTGGCATGTGCGGCATCGCCGGGGCAGCTTGGGTTCGGGCGGATCGCGCCGTCTCCGCGGAGACCGTGCGGCGGATGACCGATGCGCTCACGCACCGCGGGCCGGACGACCAGGGGCAGTATTTCGCCCACGTCGAAACGCCCCCTTATCCCGGCAGCGTGGTCGGGTGCGCCTTGGGACACCGTCGGTTGTCAATCATCGACGTGGCGGGTGGACAGCAGCCGCTCTCGAACGAAGACGGCTCGATCTGGGTGACGTTCAACGGGGAGATCTACAACTTCCCGACGTTGCGTCGGCGCTTGCAAGGCGGCGGCCACACGCTACGCACCAACAGCGACACCGAAGTGCTGGTGCATCTGTATGAGGACGAAGGGGTCGATTTCCTCCAGCATCTGAACGGCATGTTCGCCATTGCCCTCTGGGACGGCCGGAACCGGCAACTGGTTCTGGCGCGCGATCGGTTGGGCAAAAAGCCGCTGGTCTATCGACACGATGCGGGCCGACTGTTGTTTGGCAGCGAGTTGAAGGCCATTCTGTCCGTGCCGGACGTGCCGCGCGAAATTGATCCCGGCGCGATCGACGCGTATCTCACGTACCAATACGTCCCGCACCCGCAGACGATTTTTCGGGGTATTCACAAGCTCTCGCCCGGGCACTATGCCGTGTATCGGGACGGGGAGCTGCAAGTCGCCCCGTATTGGCAGCCCGACTTTCGCGTCGAGTGCGAGCGACCCTACGCGGAATACGCAACCGAGGTGCGCGACCTGTTGACGTCCGCGGTGGAAGTCCGGCTGCAAAGCGAAGTGCCGCTCGGCGCGTTTCTTTCAGGCGGCGTCGATTCGTCGATCGTCGTCGCGTTGATGCAGCAACTTGTGAAGGAGCCGGTACGCACGTTTTCGATCGGCTTCAAAGAACCGGAGTACGATGAAACCAGTTATGCCCGCGAGGTGGCGCGGCATCTCGGCACGCGGCACGAGGAATTCCGAGTCACGCCGAACGCGATCGACATCTTGCCCAAGCTGATCTGGCATTTCGATGAGCCGTTCGCGGATTCGTCGGCGATCCCCACTTGGTACGTTTCGCAGCTCACACGCCAACATGTCACCGTGGCGCTGACCGGCGATGGCGGCGATGAATTGTTCGCCGGATATCCACGCTATCGCGCCGCGGATCTGGCGGCAAAGTTTGACCAACTGCCGGAACCACTTCGGGCCTTCGTCGGCGCACAGTTCTGGCAGCGGTTACCAGGGAGCGTAAGGCAAAAATCTCCGTTGCGACGCTTCAAACGCCTGGTCGGCGCATTGAGCCAAGAGCCGGTCGAGCGGTTTCTTGATTGGAGCTGCATCTTCAATTTCGTCCGGCGAGCGGAGTTGTACGACGAAGGGTTTCTCGCGGCGCTGCCGGCGGTCGACCCGGCGCAGTTCCTGCGAACCGGCGTGGCGCGCTCGGCGGGGCGCGATCCCATCACGGCCTTCAGCCTGGCTGACCTGACGACCTATCTGCCGTGCGACTTGATGACCAAGGTGGACATCGCCTCGATGGCGCACAGCCTGGAGTGCCGGCAGCCGTTCCTCGACTATCGATTGGTTGAATTGGCGGCCGCCATGCCGGTGCGCTACAAGTATCGTCGCGGGCGCGGGAAGCGCATCCTGCTCGAGGTCTTCGGCGGGCTACTGCCGAAGAGCGTGGGACGCCGCGCGAAGATGGGCTTCGGCGTGCCGCTCGATCATTGGTTTCGCAACGAATTGCGCGAGTATGTCCGTGACGTGCTGCTCGATAGCCGGACGACCGAACGAGGCTATTTTCGCACCGACGTGGTACAACAACTGATTGACGACCACCAGGCAGGCCGTTTCGATCATGCCTACCGATTGTGGGCGCTGTTGGTGCTGGAACTCTGGCACCGGGAATGGATCGACACGGCCGCGGGAAGGTAGGAATTCGCGCGAACGTTCGCGGCGGCAACCGAGTCCAGGCGTAGTCGGGAAACTTCAGGTCCATGTAGTACGGTGTATACGATGGCTTGGCTCTGGGGAATCTTGTTGGGCCTCGTCGCGGGATTCGTCGCGGCCGCGGTCATCGCGGCCATCTCTCGGCGTGATACGGAGAAAACCCATGCGATCTACTACTTACTCCAGCGTCATTTTCAACCAACTCCGGTCGGCGAACTGCGCGTCGCCACACGTCAGTTTCCCATGCGGATGCGCGCCGACGTGCAACGCGGGTTTGACGCGATGTTCGGCGGCGAGTTGACGGTCGCCCGGCTCATGGGAGTGAAATACGAACATGAGTATTTCCAGGGAATCGAACTGGCGCACCTACTGACCGGCACGCAGGTCGCGACACAAGTGCCAGTGCAATATGAGGAAGTCAACATCGGCGAGGCGGCGCCGGTCCGCGTGCAAGATAGTAGCCTGTGGCTGGTTCACGGCAAGCAGCGCCCCGGGGCGATTCTGCTTTCGCGTGTGCGCAGTATGCACGGCCCAGGCACCGTGCGCGTTGACGTCGCGGCGCCCAACGACGGCCCCGGCGGCGAACTGATCCAAGCGGTTTATGCGCGGATCGAGGAATTAGTGCGGTTGGCGCCCTCGTATCGCGGCAAGATTCTCTCGCTGGAGGCCTCGGACGAGTATTCCGGCGAAGGCACTGGGCTGAAAGTGCATACGCTCGCGCCCGTGGCACGCGAGGAAGTCATCCTGCCGGACGAAACTCTGGCGCTGCTGGATCGCAACGTCATCAACTTCGTCGGCCGGCGGGCGCGCTTAAGCGAGCTTGGGCAATCGAAAAAGAAGGGGCTGTTGTTGTTTGGCCCGCCGGGGGTCGGGAAGACGCATACGATCCGCTATTTGTCGACGTCGATGCCAGGCCAAACGACGTTGCTGATGACCGGCGAACAAGTGGGAATGCTGGCGGAGTATATGTCGCTCGCGCGGCTGTTGCAGCCCAGCATCGTGGTGATTGAAGACGTCGACCTGATCGCCCGCTCCCGCGAACAACACGACGGCCCTTGCACCGAAGTGATGCTCAATAAGTTGCTGAACGAGATGGACGGGCTCAAGGACGACGCGGAGATTTTGTTCATTCTCACGACGAACCGCCCGCAGGATTTGGAGGAAGCGCTCGCGGCGCGGCCGGGGCGGATCGACCAGGCGATCGAATTTGCTTGCCCCGATGAAGAGGGTCGCCGCAAACTTGCGCAACTCTACGGACGGCGCGTCAAACTTCCCGTCGACGTCGAGGAACTGCTGGTCGCCCAATCCGAGGGCGGAAGCGGCGCATTTATCAAGGAACTGATCCGGCGCTCTGTACAGTTCCAAATGGAACGCGCCGACGACGGCGTGATCGCCACGGAAGACGTGCAAGCCGCCCTCGACGAACTCCTCCGCCGCGGCGGAGAAGTCAACGCCCGTTCCCTCGGCGCCCCGCTCGGGTTACGCGGCCGCTTGGGCTTTTGAAGCACTTCTCCGTCTGTAGCCGAGGTCTGTGACCTCGGCCGCGCCGTCGGCAAGCGCACTATCAGCGTATGCTACGCATTCACAAATGCGTAGTTGGCGCAGATCAGGCAGCCTCATGGTAGCGCGGCGCCAACTTCGCGAGATCACAGACCTCGGCTACCGACGGAGGGAGCGGCTAGTAATTCAATTCCACGCCGCTGTAAAAGCTGATGCCGGGCTGGAACACGGAGATGCCGCTGGGGGAGCGGAAGTCGAGGTGTTCGCGGTATTGCTTGTCGGCGAGGTTCTCGACGCCGGCCAAAAGTAGCAGTTGATCCGTCGCGCGCCAGCGGCCGCGGAGATCGTATGTTGTGAAGCCCGCGGTCGGCGATTCCAGCAGACTGGTCGCCACGCGATTTTGCGCCGCCACGACGCGAGCCTGGAACTCCAACTCCCAGCGCGGTTGGTCGGACGCTTGATGGAATCGCAGCCCCAGGCGGCTTTCCAGCGGCACGATGCTCGGCAACGGTTCCTCGTCGCTGCCAGCGACGCCGCTGAAGGCGCCGCGTTCGAGTCCGTAAACGCGTTCGCTGGACTGGCCGGAGGATGCTTCACGCGTGGCGAAATCGCCGTTACGGGTGTGATCGCGCCCTTCCACATAAGACAGCGTCGCGAAGGGAGTCCATCGCGACGTCCAGTCGTATTCCATGAACAGTTCCGCGCCCGTCAACGTGGCCAGATCCGTGTTGACGTATTTCAAACTAACTTGCTCCACCTGGCCCTGGGGTGGGCCGCGGAAGACGCCCATGTTCTCAAAGGTGATGTAATCATGAATCCAGGCGTGGAAGCCATTCGCGCCGGCGCGGAAGCGATCATATTCGCATTGCAGGGCGAGATCGATCTACCATAAGCGTTGATTGTCGAGCCGGGGATCGCCGGTAACCGTGTTCTGGCCGTTCTGTAGCACGAAGAGAAACGTTTGCGCGGCGTACATTTCGGTCATGGTCGGAGCTTGTTCCGCATGGCCGCCGGCGATCGTCGCCGTCCAATGCGGATCGATTTCATACGCGCCGCTCAAGTATGCCGCCCAGAGGCCGTACTCCTGATCGAAGTCATCGGTGCCTAGGATTTCCGCCAGTGACGATTGCGGTTGCGCCAGTCCCAGGGCTTGCAGATTGGCCACGTCTTCCAGCATCTTCGGGGCAACGTAGTCGGCCCGCGCTCCTGCAGTGACGGTCCAGCGCTCGGTGAGAGGTGTTTGAGCCTCCGCAAACAGTCCGGGATTTGGCGACTCCGACTTGGGAATCGGCGAATTGGCGTTCTCGAAGATCGTGAGGCCGATCCGCCCGGTGGAAAGTTCGTTGAGCTCTTGCCGGAGGTAGCGGAGATCCGTGCCCGCGGTGAGCGTACCGGTCTCATCGTCGCCCCAGGTGGATGCGAATCGATATCCCGTGGACGTGGAATCAACGTCGGTGAAAGCTGTTAAATTGAAAAAGTTGAACAGCGGAAACTGGCGGCGCTTCCCGGTGCGCTGGGCATTGCCGTTGAAGTGGGTGCGGTTGTACCAGAACTCGGCGTCGAAGCGATCGAAGGCGGCCTGATCTTCGATCGTGTAATCGACGTCGACGGCGTCGGTCACCAGATAGTTGAGATCGAACGCATAACCGGGGAACTCCACGTCCGTCTGATCGAGCCGCAAGTAGCTGACGTTGACGTGCTGATCTTCCGTGAGATCGAGTCCGTAGGCCAGTTCCAAGTCGCGTGATTTGTAGCTGCTTGGAATGTCGGTTCCGTTGCCGCTTTCGTAGTCGTTGCCGGTGCGGTGGCCGTAGCCGACGCGGTATCCTTGTCGTTCATTGCCGCCGGTGAGTACCTGGCGGCCGTAGAACTGTTCGCCATTGGTTTGATAGTCGGCGCTGGTCATCCCTTCGATCATGTCGCCGTCAGCGTAACGCGGTGCGGCGAGCAGTTGCACGTCGATGAAGTTGAAGCCTGGTCCATAGCGCGCGCTGTACGGCCCGCGAATCGTCGTGATCGTGTCGATGGCGCGCGCATCGATTTTGCTCAACATCGTGTCGAGATCTTCACGCGCGGGCACCCAGTAAGAGCCGGACGCCGCCAACTGGCCGATGCGGCTGCCGCGAATGCGCGGGTCGTTGACGATTGGCGTTCTGCGCTGCACGCCTACGCCTACCGCAGCTGGCGATTTCAGCAGCATGCTGCCGCCGTCCGTCGGAATCCGCGGGCGTGCCAAACGTCCGTAGACGACCGACGTGGCGGGGGAGAATCGCCGGGGTGCGCCGGGGCGTCCCAGGAAACTAGTGGCCAACCCTGATTCCGCGATCAGGCTCGCGGCGGCGGCCGGAAGTGCAACATCGGGGGAAAACTCCGTCGCCGGCGTCAGCGCCGGCTGCGGCTGAAAGCTCACGGGGCGGACGTATTGCCCGTCCGGGGAAAGGTAGGGATCGTCGCTGACGATGGCGTCGGGGCCGTCGGAGGCCGACGCGTCCGGCACTACCGACCAAGGTTCGTCCATTTCTTCCGCAGCACTCGTCCACGCGGCCACGCCCAAAGTCAGGCAACAAACTAGTGCCGCCCAAGGATTTGGGGCGCGACCTCCCCAAGGGCGGAGCAAGCATGTCGACATTTGCCACCGCTGTTGGAGGGTTTCATGGCCGGATTCGAGTGGTAGGAAGGATCACGCGCGGCCGCATTGGCCGCGCAAACGCTACTGTCACGATTCCCCCTACAACCGTCATCATCGTCATGGTCGGCAGGCGAACTTGATTTTCGAAAATCTGGGGAATTTGCGCGCTCATCGGGCAAAGTCCGTCCGCTTTTAGGCTCAGAGCGCCGGATACCGGACGTAGGGCGTGCGTCGTCCGTACCCAGGAAATTGCGTTTCCAAGGAAAGGTTTCTGTGTCGCCACTGTGTTAAGATGGACGGGGTTTTTGGAAAATTATGTTGGCGCAGTCGGCGTCCGAGTCGTAGCGTCTCCTCCCTGGGTTCTTGGTGATGAATCAACCTATCCGTGCGCGACGTCCAGACAAGTTGCGCCAGCGCGCGCGAGCCACGCGTTCTCATGCATGGGTCGAACCGCTTGAGTCGCGACGTTTGCTTGCGGTGCTGAATCCGGTTGCTTTGGATTACGACACGGTATCGCCAGCCTGGTTTGCGTCCGTAGAGGATGAGCCCGGTAGCGGTGCGATCGCGTTGCAATCAGCAGCGCCGAAACACGAATGGATTGTCCGGCTTCGGCCCGAGGCGCTCAACACGGCAAGCGGTCCCGCTGGTGTGGCGCCGCTCTTGAACAACGCTCGCATCGGCCCTTGGTTTCTGGGGGTGCGCGGCCTTGGGTTGCCCGGACAGGTACTGGTGTCTTCGACTGCGAGCCAGGAGGAAATCGCGTCGGCGTTGCTGGCGAATCCTTGGGTCAGTTCTTATGGCCCGAACAGCGTGATTCAAGGCGCGCAAGTTCCTGACGACGTGCGCTTCGTCGATCAGGTCGGTCTCAACAACACCGGGCAAGCCACGCCGGGTCAGAATTCCGGACCCGACATCAATGCGCCGTCGGCTTGGGACATCACAGTCGGCAAGGAATCGGTCGTCGTGGCTGTGCTCGATACGGGCATTGCCTACGATCATCCGGATCTCTCTGCCAACATTTGGAGGAATGTCACGGAGTCGAACGGTCTGCCAAATGTTGACGATGACAACAACGGCTTCGTCGACGACATCCACGGTTACGACTTCGTCAACGACCGTCCCTGCAATGGCGATCCTAAAAGCCCCACATGTGATGACCACGATCCCTACGACGATCATGGGCACGGCACGCACGTGGCCGGAACCATCGGCGCCGTGGGGGACAACGGCATTGGCGTCACTGGCGTGGCGTGGAAAACTTCATTGATGTCGCTCAAGGTCCTCGACGCGAACAACCGGGGCGTCACGTCGGACGCCATTCGGGCGATCAACTACGCTGAGGATATGCGGCAGCGCGGGACGCCAATTCGCGTCCTGAACGCCAGCTTCGGCAGTTATGGTCCGCAAGTCGATCTGGAGAATGCGATTGAGCGTGCAGGCGATGAGGGCATCCTGTTCGTCGCCGCGGCGGGCAACGGGCAGGACGGAATCTCCGGCGTCGACACCGACTCCAACGCCTTTTATCCCGCCAGTTACGAGTTGGACAACATCCTCTCCGTCGCGGCCGTCGACAGTGCCGATCAACTTGCGAAGTTCAGCAACTATGGACCTACGTCGGTCGATCTCGCCGCGCCGGGCATCGGCGTCCTGAGCACTTGGGCCGGGGACTGCGTACAGGTTTCCTGCTACAAGACGAGCAACGGCACCAGCATGGCCGCGCCGCACGTGAGCGGCGTGGCGGCGCTCATCTGGAGTCATTTTGAGCAGGCCACGGTCAAGGAAGTGCGGGACGCGATCCTTGAGGGGGTCGATCACGTGCCCGGCTTGCAAGGCGTCGTGGCCAGCGCCGGCCGGTTGAACGCGTACAAAGCGTTGAAAACAGATACGATCGCGCCCCGCGCGTTGACGACGCCTATTGCGACGATCACGGAAGCGCACGGTATGTCGCTGCAGATCAGAGTCACTTACTTCGACAACGACTTGATTGATCGCGATCGGCTGCCACTGTCGAAATTATCCGTCGTGCGGCTGGGGAACAGCTCTTGGACGAGCGAGGCGGCGCCGGTTTCGTACAGCACGGCGAACGACGCCAAATCGATCGAGGTCACGTACATCCTGACGCCGCCGGGTGGTTCGTGGACGGCGGATGACAGCGCGCGGTATGACGTGCGCAGCTTGCCGGACAACGTGTTCGATGTCGTCGGGAACTCGGTCGCCGGCGGCAGCCTGGAAGGCTTTGATGTCGCGGTCGAAGAGGCGGGCGTGATTCGCGTGACAAGCCCGTTGGACGATCCCGCGACGGGCGTGACGCTGCGCGAGGCGATTCTCCAGGCCACCGATCGTGGCGCGCCGACGAAGATCATTCTGTCCGCGCTCAATTCCTTGGGACCGACGGTCTTTCAACTTTCGCGTCCTGGCCTCGAAGACGCCGCTCAGTTCGGCGATCTCGATATCACGACGGAGATCACTATCACAGGGGAAGGCTTCGCCGCGACGGTGATCGACGGTAACTCGATCGACCGCGTGTTCGACGTGCGTCCTGGCGGAAAACTGCGACTCGAAAAGCTGACCGTCCGGGGAGGGCAGACAGACGCCGAAGGGGGCGGCATTCGCAATCTGGGCGAACTTGAGTTGGACGGCGTCGTCGTGCGCGATAACGAAGCGGAGCTTGGCGGCGGCCTCTACAACGGCGATGGTGCGCGGGCCGACGCGCGCGCAACCTCGTTCGTGGCAAACACGGCGAACGAGGGCGGCGGCGTATACAACGCGGCGGCAGCGAACGGCACGCGACCGGCGCTCGATTCGTTGCAGACCGTCGGCGGCGAAGTCCTGGTGAACACGCCGCACGCGTCGCAACAACAACTGCCGGTCGTGGCAATGGATGACGCCAACAACAGTCTGGTCGTCTGGGAAAGTTTCGATGGTGGCGACTCCGGGCGAATCTACGCGCGCCGATTCGACGCTGCCGGCAATCCCGGGCCGCAGTTACTCGTCAACATCAGCGGTCCGCAACGCGTGCATCCGACCGTGGCGATGAACAAGTCGGGCGAGGGCGTGATTGCCTGGCAGGGTTACCTCGCCGACGACGCAGGCTGGGGCATTCACGTTCGCCGCGTGAACGCGAACGGCATGCTCGACGAGACGGAGGTCGTTCCCTATCCCGCAGCGGCCGGACATCAAACGGCGCCGAGCGTGTCGATCGACGATGACGGCGAAATCCTCGTCGTCTGGAACGGCATGGGCGCTGGTGACAATGACGGCGTGTTCGCGCGGTTTTACCTGAGCGGCGAGCAAGTCCGTGATCGCAGGGTAAATTCGGTTACTGCCGGGCAACAAACGGGCGGTCTCGCGGCGATCGACGCGGATAGCAGGTCGCTGGTAGTTTGGTCCACCGAAGAGGTGGATGGTCGATTCTCGCTGCGCGGCCAACTCTTTGACGCCTCCGCGCAGCCGCTCGGCACGGAACTGGTGATTGCCAGCGCTGCCCAAGCGTCGTTGTTGGCGACGAGCCTGGTCGCCACGCGCGACGGCTACGCCGTGGCGTGGAGCCGCATCAGCGATGGCGGTGCGACAGAGCAACTGGAATATCGGTTGTTGAATTCCTCGGGACAACCGATTGCCGGCGTCGTTCCATTGAGCACCACTTCGACTGGTCTCGAACGTGGAGCAGCCTTGGCGGCGTTGGCCGACGGCGGCCTGATCGCCACGTTCGCCAGCTTGGGACGAGACGGCGAAGGGTGGGGCGTGTACGCGCGACAGTTCGACGATCAAGGCCATCCGCGCAGCGCCGAGTTCCGCGTGAACTCGACGACCAGTGGCAGCCAGCTCAATCCGCGCGTCGCCGCCAATTCGGTGAATCAGGTCACGATCGTCTGGAACGGCAAAGGAGCCGGCGATCTCGGGGGAATCTTCCTGCAGCGCTACGAGGCGAGCTATGACGAGGATTCGGTGCTCGCCGCCGCGACGCTCGTGCTGGAAAACGTGACCGTCTCGAACAACGATGCCACGGCGAACGGCGCGGGCGTATTTAGCGCGGCCGAGGCCGTCACGGCGATGGTTCACGCCACGATCGCGCAGAACAATTCCGATGCCGGGAGCGCCGGCATCTATGGCGAAGCGGGCGGAACGCTGGCTATCAAGAGCAGCTTGATTGCCGGAAACCGCACGGGCGTTACTCCTATCGATCTCGGCGGCGTATTGGCCAGTCTCGGGTACAACCTGGTCGGTGCTTCGAACGGCGCGACGGGATTTGGACGGGCAACGGATCAAGTGAACTCACAGGCCGCTGCGGGGCTGGTCGGCTTGCCGTCCGACGGCACGCCGCTGGTACATCAACTATTGCCAAATAGCCTCGCGATCGATGCCGCCGATCCCGCGCGCTCGCCGGCATTTGATCAACTCGGCGCACCACGTCCCCAGGACGGCGACGGAAACGGCGTCATGACGGCGGACGTCGGCGCCGTGGAACGCTACCAGGCCGAACTGCGCGGCGTGCGGTTTCAAGATCAGGACGGCGACGGAATTCGCGACGCCAACGAGCCGCCCCTGGCCGGGTTGGTCGTGTATCTCGACAAGGATCGTGACGGCAAGCGCGATAGCGATGAGACATTCGTCGTCACGGATGCGGATGGCGTGTATGCGTTCGAGGATTTGCCGCCAGGCGTGCACTACGTGGCGACGGAATCGCAGCCGGGTTGGAAACGCACCTCGCCCAGTTGGTTGACGGCTGCCGGAACTTCGGCTTTGGAAGCCAACGTGTCAATCGCCGATCTGGTGGCCGTCGATGTGGACGCGGACACTTATCTCGACTTGGTGGCGCTCGAGTCAAATCCGGACGCCACGTCCGACCGGCTGATCATTCTGAAGAACAACGGTCAGGGGAATTTCGCCGCACCGGTTTATGTTTCCACTGGCGTCCCATGGGCCGCCGGCACGCTCGCGCACGGCGATGTCGATCGCGACGGCGACGTTGATTTCATCGTGGCGCATACCGCGTCGGCGGGCAATCTGACCTTGTTGCGCAATCGCGGCGACGGGACGTTCGCCGCTCCGGAACATGTCATCGACACCGCGAACTTCCCCAGTGCGCCGCTGCTCGTGGACGTGAGCGGCGATCAATTTGTCGATCTCGTCTGGCTGGAGCCGAACGCGGGCTCCGATGGCGGAAGACTGCGCGTGGCGCTCAACAATCGTGCGGGCGTTTTTCCAACGTCGCAATCTTTTGACGTGAGCGGACTGGCGGAAGCGATCGTGGCGGGAAATTTCAATCCGAATCAGTCAGGGAGCGCGACCGTCGACCTGATCGTGGGGACGGACCTGTTGTTGAACCTCGGCGGCGGTCAATTCGACGCCTCGCAGTCGACTAACCTGGTCAACGCGGTCACGCCTTATCAGTCCGCCGACATGGACGGCGATGGCGACTTGGATTTGATCGGCCTACGCCGCGCCGCGCGGGAGTTCGGCGTGCTAGTGAACCGTGGCGATGGCGTCTTTCAAGCGACCGCGGAAGCGACGCTTGAACTGCCGGGCCTGCCACAAGACGTTGCGCTCGCTGATTGGGACCGCGACGGCGATCTCGACGCGGCCGTGGCGCTCGATGATTTGAGGCGCGTCGAGACCCTGCTCAACGACGGCCACGGCAAGTTCACCATCGAAGGGACATCGCGACTTTCGCCGGCGGGCGCTCCGGCCAGTCTCGCCGTGGGCGACTTGAACTCGGATGGTTTTGCGGATCTGAACGTAGCCGTCGCCGAGGAACCCGGCGTACATCCGTTTGTCAACTCGCGCGGACAGCACCGCGCGGACCTGTACGCCGGCGAGTCGGCGTCTGGTTTCGATTTCGGCGAGTTGCCGTTGCGGGCGGAAATCCGCGGACGCGTGTTTCACGACCTCGATCAGAACGGCATCTTCGCCGCGGGCGTGGAGCCGCCATTGTCCGGCCGCGAGGTCTATCTCGATCTGAACGGCAACGGCGTGCTGGATCGCTTTCCGATCGATTCGCAAGGTACGCGCGAGCCGATTGCCATCACAGATCCGGCCGGCAACTACGTGCTGACAAACATTCAGCCGTTCCTGCCGTTCAAGGTGCGCGTGGCGGAGTTGAGCGGCTGGCTCCAGACGTCGCCGCGCGCGGATCAGGCGGAGTCGGAATACGTCGTCGAGTTGGACGCCGCCGAGGCCGCCGTCGGTCGCGACTTCGGCCTCTATCAGTTCAGCAACTACGGCGTCAGCGTCAAAGGGCGGATTACCGGCAGGTACTATCGCGACGCCAACGGCGACGGCGTCCACAATGACGGTGAATTGCCGATGCCGTTTGCCGACGTGTACCTCGACAGAGATCACTCCGGCCACAAGAGCGACGGCGACGAGATTGACCAGACGAATAGCGCCGGCGTGTACGAGTTCAACAATCTTGGCGGCGGCGTGTATGCGGTCAGGGCCGTGACGCCCGACGATCAGGCGACTACCGCGCCGCTGGGGAACAAGTTCACCGAATCGGTCACGCCCGTGGGCGACGCCCCGCAGGAGGTGGCGCTCTTCGACTACGATGGCGACAACGATCAGGACGTCGCCACGGCCAATGCGCTGTCGAACGACGTGACGATCGTCCGTAACAACGGCGGCGTACTGGAGCGGCTGGGCGCCATTTCCGCGGCGAGTACTTTGGCGAGCGGCCCCTCGTCGATCGTGACCGCGCAACTCGACGGCGCGCACGGGCTCGATATCGCCGTGACGAATCAGTTTGGCAGTACGATCACGGTGTTCTTGAGCGACGGTCACGGTTGGTTTGTCTTGGGCGGCGTGTACGCGGCTGGGTTTGCGCCGACTGCGATCACGGCCGGCGACTGGGACCAGGACGGCCGAACGGACCTGGCCGTGGTGAACGAGTCCGAAGGAAACTTGCGCGTGCTGCGAAACTCCGGCGGCGGCGTGTTTCCGGACTCGCCGCCGTTTCGGCAAATCATTGCGGTGGGTCAATCGCCCCGAGCGATTGCGTCAGCGCAATTGAATGGGGATGATGACGACTATCCCGAGCTGCTGGTCGCCAATTTCGGTTCGAACAACGTCACGGTCTTGCGCAATGTGGCGGGCGAGTTCCAAGTCGCGTCGACCGTTGCGACCGGCCGAGGACCGACGTCGGTGTCGCTCGCCGATCTGAATGACGACGGCCACCGCGACCTGGTGACCGCGAACGTTTTCGATAGCAGCGTGACGGTGCGGTGGAACGACACTCAGGGCAACTTTACGACGCGGCAGGACTTCGATTTGGCCGCCTCGCCAATGTCGCTCGCGGTCGCGGACATTGACCGCGACAACGACAACGACCTGCTGGTGACCACGAAGGTCGGCGGCGGTGCGGTGCGCGGCCTCAGCGTGTTGCGCAATTTACGACGGCAAGGGACCGTCGGTTTCGCCGCGGTGCAACCGTACAACGTCGGCGTCGCGCGGTTTGGCGCGTCGGAACATCTCAGCGTGGCCGCCGGCGACTTGAACAATGATGGCCTACCGGACGTGGTCGTATCGAGCGGCTGGTCGAACCGCGTGGCGTTGCTCACCAATGCAAAAGTCAATGGCGCTCATTACGTGGAGTTGACCGGCAACGAGAATCAAGTGTTGCCGTTGCTTGATATCGGAGTGCGCTCCGTGCTCCATCCGCCGACGTTGAATGAGATTCCGCCGCAAGTGGTCGACGAAGACGCCTTGGAAACGAAGATTGTACTGTCTGACATCACCGCAGGCGGCGGCGAAGTGCAGCCGCTCAAGATTGAAGTGTCCTCCGACAATCCCGCTTTGTTCCTGGCGCTCGTGCGCGATTACAACATCATCACCAAGGCCGGCGCCGTGCGATTCACGCCCGCGGCGAACAAGTGGGGCGCGGCGCGCGTCACCGTCACCGTTACCGACGGCGGCGCTGATTTGAACTTGCTGTCGCCGGCCGACAACGGCGTCTTCACGCGGACCTTCACCGTCACCGTTCGGCCGGTCAACGACAAGCCGTCGCTGCTGTTCGGCAGCGACACGCTGATTTTTGCCGAAGACGCTCCCGCGAACGCAACGATGAATCTCGACTTCGCGGAGTTGGAATCCTATGGCGACGGCGAGGACGATACGCCGCAACCACCGTTGAGCTATCTCGTCGACGGCTACGACCCGTCGTTGTTCGCCGTGCCGCCAACTATCGACGGTCTGGGCCGATTGAGCTTCCGACTTGCCCCGGACGCTTTTGGCGAGACCGGCGTACGGGTGCGCCTCCGAGACGGCGGCGGCACGGAACGCGGCGGACAGGATACGTCGGATCCGCAAACCTTCCGGCTGATCGTCAACGCGGTGAACGACGCGCCGAGTTTTGTCCTCGGGCCGGACGTCACCGACGCCCAGGAGGACGGCGGGCCGCAGGTTTACGCCGGCCGGATCACAAGTATTTCACCAGGGGCGGAGAATGAGCGGGCGAGTCAAACCGTGGAATTCGTCGTTGAGAACGACAATCCCGGACTGTTCACGGCGCTCGGTCGGCCGCAGATCGACGCCGTCGGCACGATTCGATTTCGCGCGGCGCCCAACGCCAACGGGATTGCCAATCTGTCGATCGTGGCGCGCGACAGCTTGGGGGCCGTGTCCGCCGCGAAGTCATATCGCATCGTGGTGAATGCGGTCAACGATCCGCCTTCGTTCACGCGCGGCGAAAACGTCGTGGTGCCGAAGAACTCCGGCGCGCACATCATTCCGAACTGGGCGACCAACGTCAGCGTGGGACCGGACGACGAAAAGCTGACGCAGAACGTCTTCTTCTATCCGACTTATGATACGCATACGGCGATCTTCGCGGGCGTCGCCGGACGGCCGCAGGTGAGCGCCGACGGGACGCTTCGATTCACGCTCGCCGACGATGCGCTGGGATCGTCCACCGTCACCCTGGTGCTGTTCGATACCGCCGGCGCGTTTGCAAATCCTGTTAGTTTTACCGTCACGGTCGCGCCCCGCCTCGTCGGCGATACCAATGAGGACGGCCGCGTCGATATCACTGACTTGAACAATGTTCGCAACAACTTCGGCGGTGAAGGACTTGGGGACGCCGATGGCGACAACGACGTCGACATCAGCGATCTGAACGCCGTGCGCAATCAGTTCGGTGCTACGCCCGCTGGCGCACCTAGCGCGATGACGCGGCACACGCCAACGCAACATACAGAGCAACGCCAACGCGCGGCCGATCTGCTCTTTCAGAATTGGCAAGCCGCCGCGGTAACGCCGATTCGCCCTGCCAAGCCGCGTCGCTAGCGGGAGCTCATCACGGCCTTGCGTCGCTGGGTTCCACGCGGCTGACCGGCGTCGTCGAGCAACAACCGTGGAGGCAGCTCGTTGTTCGTCCAACGGGCGAAGACAGCGTCCAGCGCTGTCAAGGATCGACTGACCGAGTGCTCGTCGATGCGCGGCGCGATGGTGCTTTCGTGATTCGACTGCGGCGCCGGGGCGCTGACGCCGAACTGGTTGCGCACTTGATTGAGATCGTTCACATTGACGACGCCGTCGAAGGGATAGACGTCTCCCGGGACGCGCGGGCCGCCAGGCACGCCGGTGCCGAAAAAGTTGCGGACGGCGTTGAGGTCCGCCACGTTCACGACGCAATCGGCGTTGGTATCGCCGGAAACTCCGCAGATGATTTGAACGGTGGTCGTTCCAGTCGCCAATTCATCCATTTCATCTGAGACTGTGACGGAGATGACGTAAGCTGTTGGGAGTGGATAGCGATAGGTGGCGACGAAGTTTCGTGCGCCAATTGGCAACGGAATCGACTGTGGTGATGAATCGTCGCCCCAAAACACGTCGACAATATGTCGGTCGTCAAGACCGGCGTCGGTGAAAGTCCCACTCAATTGCACCAACCCGTCCACGGCCACAACGTTTACGGCCAATGTTAGCACCACATTCGCCGGTGATGCGTTTTCGACATTCACGCGCCGCGTCGTTTGCACGACTCCGCCGTCGTCGTCGTGGACGCGCAACCGAATTTCGACATCGTTTCGATTATTGCGGTACACATGCGCGGCGGTGAATTGGCGCGCCACAACTGCAGCGGCGGGCAATTTCACTAGACCTTGGCCGTCGTCCCAATCGACGTAGACGTCATGTACATCGCCCGTTCCAGCGTCCAAGAAGCTACCTACGACCGTCAACGTTTCGCCCTCTCTCGCATCGCTGAGTTGAACCGCCAGAGAAAACGGAGCCAGGTTCGCAACCGTTTGGGACGTCTCAGCCGGATCGCTCATTCCTTCGTCATCATCGATCACGCGGGCGGTGATCCGAAAGGAGTCGGCGAGATTGTCGTCAACGTACACGTGCTTGAAGGAAAACCATTGTAACCCGGCTGGAATTGATAGCGTTTCGATCGTCCCGTCGCCCCAGTCGATCCGCAGTTGGTGTTCGTCGCGAAATCCCGGGTCGACGAACGTGCCGGTCACCATGGCTTCGCCGCCTTCGTCGATCGCGGCGCCGGTCACGAGCACGAGTTGGCTGGGCGCGGTGTTCGACAAACTCAGCGTCGCACTGTCGACGGACACGCCTCCCAGTGGATCGGTGACGCGCACGAAGATCGCATATTGGCCGTCGTCG
This sequence comes from Planctomycetia bacterium, assembly GCA_034440135.1. Taxonomy (NCBI): domain Bacteria; kingdom Pseudomonadati; phylum Planctomycetota; class Planctomycetia; species Planctomycetia bacterium. The sequence continues at coordinate 9,714 of JAWXBP010000339.1, read as the reverse complement.
ACGACGCCCAGGCTGGAAAGCGTGTTCCAAGTGACTGTCGCCAATGCATCGGCGGCGACCAGGTCGTCGAAGGCGCCGTCGCCGTCGAGATCCCAATCGTAGCGCAGTTGCGCGGCGTGACCGGCATCGACATCGGCGCTCCCCGCGGCGTTGAGTTGGAGCGGCTGCCCCTCGGCGATGGCGTACGATCCTCCGGCGTCGGCGGCGGGGGGCGAATTCACGAAACCGACGAAGCGCTGGGCGAAGAGGCCCGGGGTCGGCGATTCTTCCGCATGCCAGCCCAGAACGAAATTGCCTTGGCTGTCCATGGCCAACTGCGGCAAGGTCTGCTGCGTGGGCGTTCCAACATCGGCAATCGCCAACTCGTCGCTCTGCGCCGTGCCATTCCAGGCATAGCGACGATATTTGATATCGTTCAATTGCGGCGAGTGGTTGCTCTGCCAGGTCACGACAAAATCGCCATCCGCGTCCATCGCCACCACGGGGCGCTGCTGTGGACCGGCCGTTTGCTGATTGACCCTGAATCGAGGGCCGACAGCAAATTCATAGCTGAGCGCGCCGTTTAAGCGGGACGCGTATCGCTGGGCGTAAATGTCCTCAGCGCCCAACGCGACCGATTGCCAGGCGATCACGAAGTTGCCGCTAGAATCCATCGCCACGGTTGATCTGCGCTGTTCTCCCGCCACATCATCGCGATGCACGAGGAATTCGCTGCCGACGAGCGTTCCCTCGGCCGCTGAGAAACGGCGGGCGTAGACACCATCGCTGACGGGGATCGAACCGTCTTGTCGACGGCTGGTCCAAGTCAAAACGAAGTCGCCGTACGCATCCATCGCCACGTGCGGGAAACGCTGCGTGTCCTCCTCTTCAAAGTTGGCTCGCGTCTCGATTCCGCTTCGCGAACCGTTGGCGTTAAATCTCTGGAAGTGAATATCGACTCCGCCGCCGCCTGGATGTGCGCTCGTTTCCCAAGCCACGACGAACTCGCCCGTGGGGCTCATGCCAATGGTTGGCCGCTGTTGCACAAACGGCGACGTCACGCCGCTGTCGGAGACGTTGACGCGCAGCTCGGCGCCCAACGGATTGCCCGCGGAGTCAAAGCGCCGCAGGTAAATGTCTTCATTGTCCGCGTCCTGTTCACCGAGTTCGTTGATGCTCGTCCAGACCACGGCGAAATTGCCGTCATGGTCCATCGCGACGGTCGGCTGTTTCTGGTCGCCGGCAAGCAAACTGTTTACAGCGATCTCCGGGCCGACAGCGTTGCCGTTGACGTCGTACCGCTGTGCTCGGATATCAAGGCCTTGCCCCGCAGCAGGCCAGACGAGGATGAAATTGCCTGCCGCGTCCCGCGCGATGGCGCCCGGCACGCCGTCGTCGATCAACAGGTCTCCCGTTGCGATCGACAGTTGAGGGCCCTTGGCTTCCGGAGTCGTGATCGTAAAACGCCGGGTAAACGCGTCTCCGCCGACGGCGTCGTAGTCGCCGTCCAGCATTTTTCCGGAGAGATCGCGAAGCGTGGGCAAGGCGATCAACTCGTAGTCGCCGTCCGGCAGCGGTGTCTGGAAATCGAGCGTCGCTTCGTGGCGATTCGCCGCGCCGTTGAACACGTACGTCGCCGCGGCCAGTCGCTCGCTTTCGTCCACGCCATTGCGCAGCAGACGCCACTGCTGGCGGGCCCCGCCCGGCGATAGATCGATCGCTTCGCTGAACGTCACGACCATCCGCTCGGGATGTTGCACGAGCACCTCGCGTTCGCGCATGGCATGCTCGTCCCCTCCCACGAAGACATTGCCGACGATGGGCGGCGATCTGTCCGCGCCACGCTCGAACCGCCGGGCATAGATGCCGAATTCGTTGCCTTCGTCTTGGCCCAAGCTCGACCAGGCCACCAGAAAGTCGCCGTCGGCGTCCGTGGCGATCGCGGGGAATTGTTGCTGTCCCGCCGTGGTAACGTTGACGAGCGTTTCGCCGCCGACCGCGTTCCCGCTCGCGTCATACGGCTGAAGGAACGCGCCGAACGTGTTGTTTCCGGGCTCCTCGAAATTCTTTCCGGCCCAAGTCACGACCGAGTCGCCGGCCGGCGTCACGACGACGGCGGGGTTGCGATGTTCTGGCTCTGGCGAAGTATTAACGCGCGTGTCGTCGCTAAGCGGCGTGCCGTCCAGCGCGAAGCGGCGCATGAAGACGTGCCGCGGTTCGATCACGCCGGCGACCGTGGACTGGTTGTGCCAGGTAACGATGACCTCGCCTGCGGCCGTGATCGCTACGCCGGAGCGAATTTGTTGGTTCTCCGTGCGCTGGTGGACGCGAAATTCGCTGCTTCGCGGCGTGCCGTCCGCTGCGAAGTTACGGCCATAGACGTCGTCCGTCCCAGCGGCTTGGCTCCGCCGCCAGACGACCGCGTAGTCACCGCGTCCGTTGACCGCCACGTGCGGCTCTGTAACAAAATCGGTCGAGGGTTCGTTGATCTGAAATTCGTCCCCTAAGGGCACGCCATCCATGTCGTACCTGCGCCCCATGATTTGACAGGGACAGATTTGTAGCTCGGACGGTCGCTCGGCCCAGGCGACGATAAAGTTGCCTTGCGCATCTGTGGCTATTGTCGAAAGTCGTTGATAGCCCGCGGACTCTTGATTCACGCGAAATTCGCCGCCGCGCGGCACGCCAGCGGCGTTGAAGCGACGCGCGTAAACGCCATAGTCCGAACCGTCTTGCCCCTTGCTGCTCCAGGTCACGACGAAATCGCCATCGGCGTCCATTGCGATCGACGCGTTCATCTGGTTGTTCGTCGTGTACAGACTGACTTGAAACTCGTCGCCGGCCGCCGTGCCGTCGGCGGCGTAACGCTGGGCATGGATACTGCGGTCGCTGCCGTCCTGCGAATCGCTCACCCACACGACCACAGCGTCACCATCGGCGTCCATCGCCACGTTTTGGGCGTTAAACGGATCGAACTGCTGGTTGCCCGCAGTGAAGGTGTTCACCCGAAACTCGGGCCCGGCCAAATATCCCGGCGGCGCGCCGCTCAGCAGCGCGCGCGATTCCAACGACTCCAAACGCAGGGCTCGTTTCTCGAGTCCTCGGGAGACGACGCGGCGCAAGGGTCGTCGTTTCATGGTTCGTGGGTCGCGAGTTGCTTGACGAGGAGCGATTTCCGCCGGCGATTAGTATAGTTGCCGGCAACGGCCAAAGCACGCCTTTGACGGCCGCAGAGTTTTCCCAGACGGAATTCGCGGTATTCCGCGCGGGGCGCGAAAGTGCGGCTCCCGCCCGCTCCGATGGGTAACGATCAGGAGCCCTTGCCGCTATGGATCAAGAAACCCAGCCGCCGCCGCTCAAGGCCGTGGTGATCTTTGTCGTGCTCGTAGTCGCGATCGTCGCGGCCCTGACGTTCAAGCGCAAGCCGGAAAGCTCGGCCGAGAACGGCGTTGCGCCGCAGCGCATCACGGTGAAGAAGCCGCCGATGACCGAGGGGCCAGGCACGCATCTCTTGGGCAAGATCAACCGCGCGCCCTCCGTTGACGTTGTATCGGAACAGCGCGGGCCGGTGGACCTGGTTGCGCCGCCTCCCGCGTTAGCCAAGTCCTTTCCGCAAGAGCCGCTGAGCGACGTGTCCGCCGGCACGTCTAGCGCATGGAGAGACGAGACCGATTCGTCGGCAGGCGCGGGACAGCGCAAGCACCGCGTCATGGATGGGGACACCTTGGCGTCCCTAGCGGATCGGTACTTGGGAGATCCCGCCCGGGCGGGCGAGTTCTTGAAGGCCAACCGAGCGTTGATCTCGAATCCAGAGCTATTGCCGATTGGCGTCGAACTCGTCATTCCGGCGCGCAGCGAGTCGCCTTCCGACGACGATGAAGAACTTGCGCCGGTGGCCCCGAGCAACTCGACCGGTCGATAGGCGAAAGCGACCGGGGTCGCCTGGTTCAAACGAGCCAGGACAAAAACGCCAGCACGATGAAGATGCCGACCAGGAAACCGCCGAACGTGACGGCGCTTTTCCAGGCCCCGCGCATGATTTCTTCCGTCGATTCGCAGCGCGTAGCGGAATAGACCAGGCTGACTGAGACCAACAGCGGCACGACGTGCATCAAATGCACGGGGCCGATCGCCAGCAATAGTCCGCTTGTCATTGCTTAACTCCCCGTGCCTGGTTCGGTCGACGTATTTCCCTCCGCGGCTTTGCGCTTGGCTTCGCGCTCGTCCGGCGGCATGAACATCGGTCCCTTGGCGGCATCGTAAATCGCCAGCACATTGAGCAGCCCGGCGATGATCGTAAACGTCGTTCCCAAGTCGAAATCGCGCCCGGGGTCGCCCTGCAGGCGATCCAATTCCGACATCCCTGGATTGCCGCGTTTGATGACGTCCGGCGGGGCCATCCAGCCGTTCCACAGCGGCGGCTGTTTGCGTTCGACGCGGAAATGCTGCACCAGCGCCGGCAACGCCGGCAAGCCCACGGCGGCCTGGCCCACGAACGAAAGGCGGTAGTAATCTTCCGCCCGCAGCGAGGCGTAGACGACCTGCGATCCGCCGATAAAGACGCCATAGGCGAAGGTGCCCAGGATGCACGTCAGGAAGATGATGCCTTTCGTGGTCCGACCCTGGTAGAGATGCCCCGCGCCAGGGATGAGCCAGGCCAAAAAACCGGCCACGAAGGGATCTCGTAAGTTGATCCGGCTGCCGTCCGGCGCGGTGACGATCACGGGATTCTTGGCCACGGGCAGGCAAACTCCTGAAACACAGCAAAGGCGGAAATCGACCTCATTCTAGGGGTCGACCGGGCAAACGCCAGAGCAGATCGAACCGCCCTCAGCCCTGCGTGGCGCTCGCGGCACAGTTCGCCCTGTGGGGAATTCGGGCGATCCGGGCAGGTCTTGCTCCGCAAATCGTATTTTCCAGCACACCATTCCTGGCGCAGACTGCGGCCCATGATTTCCGCACGCCTGCGGTTGCCGTGGCACGGACCGCGATTTAGAATTTGGGGCTTGGCAGTAGTTGAAGGCCCCCATCGTCTAGTGGCCTAGGACTCCGGGTTCTCAGTCCGGCAACGCGGGTTCGACTCCCGCTGGGGGTAGTTGTGGGCACCGGAGTTTGATTCGGGTGACCTCTTTTTGGCAGAAAATTCTCGCGGCTCGCGGTGCGAGTTGTGGTTGATAGAATGCGTGGGGAGAAGGGAGCCACCGCGAGGACTCCAACGGTGATTCAGCGGAAAAGTTGCGGATTCTCCGCTCCTCGCGTCCGCTGCATGTGACCGCTTAAGGCTTCTCCGCACGCACATCGAAGACGGCCGTTGCCTCCGGGCAACGGCCGTTTCGCTGCGCGGCGCTGGCGAAAAGTGTTGCCGACGGCTGAAACGCGCGGTACAACGAGCGTCCCTTAAGCAACTCTAGTTCACGTTCGCTTCTTATGTCGCGTGCGTGAACGCCGTTTGTAAAACGCGAGGAACGCACCATGACGCTGCAGCGTGTGCTGCTGCGCGTGGGGGACTTTTATTACTCCACGTACGAGCCGCACTTTTTGCCCCAGGCTGCGCCGAAGACGTTGGCCGCGTATCGCGAGGCGCTGACGTTGTGGCGGTCGCTGACGGAGGATCCTCCGATCGACGCTGTTTCCAACTTGACGATGGCGACGTTTCGAGCGGAGCTCGCGAAGCGCGCGTGGCGCGGAAAATCACTCTCGCCGGCGACGGTGAATAAGCACCTGGCGGCGATCGGCGCCATCCTTGCGAAAGCGGGGCCGGCAGGCCCGCGTAACCGTGACGCGTTGAGCTTGATAGCGCAAGTGCCTTGGGCGAAGCCGCTCAAGTTGCCGCGGCGACGGCCGCGGCCGTCGCCGCAGGAGCTCCTCGGGAAAATCTACGCCGCGTGCGGCGTGGCGGTCGCGCCGGCGATCGCTGGCGTGACCCCGGCGGCATGGTGGCGCGCGTGGATCGTCGTCGCGAGCCAGGTGGGCATTCGTCGGCAAGCGATGTTGTCGCTCGAATGGAGTGACCTCGATCTCGCGCGCCGCACGCTTCGCGTGCGCGCGGAGGAAGACAAGTGCGGCGTCGAGCGTTTGAAGCCGCTCAAGGAAGTCGTCGTGCGCCACCTGGTGGCGATTCGCTCGGCCGACGCGCGCGTGTTTGCCTGGCCGTACGCGACCTGGCGAACGCTCTATCGCGAGTGGCGAAGGATTCAAGCGGCCGCCGGCGTTCGCCGCGGCGAGTGGTACAAGCTGCACGCGTTGAAGGCGACCTGCGGAACGCAGGTGGCGCGCGTCGGCGGCGCCCATGCGGTGCGGGCGATGTTGGATCACTCGTCGATCGCGACGAGCGAGTTGTACGTGGACGCGACGGAGTGGTTGCGGGAGGCGGTGGAGCGTGCGCCGCATCCGGTGGAGTTCGATCAACTGTTTCAACGTCAGCAAGGAGGATGAAGCGATGGGAGCGCTTTGTTTGTCGACTTCGGACGTGGAGGCTTTGGTGCTCGATTCGAGCGACGGGCCGATCGTGCTGATCGCGAGTCGTGGGTGCCGCCGGCGGGCGGCGATCGAATGGAGGATCGTGGCGCCGCCGGCGGTGGGAGTCGTGCGCGGGAAGGCGATCGGGATGGTGGCCGTGAACGAGGCGATCGTGGAAGTGCAGGCGTTGCAGCGCGACGCCGGCGACGATTGTCTCTGTCGTCGGCGGGAGGGTTTGCGATGACGAGCGAAGACCTGTTGTTGCCGTGCCCGGGGGTGTTGATCGTTTACCAACGCGGGCCGGGCGGCGTGCCGACGCGCGTGGTGGCGCGCGTGGAGTTGAAGCGGCACCGCGCGGGGCAGTTGTTCGCCAACGTCGAGGTCGACGACGGATTGGACACGTGGGTCAGCGACGACGATGAGATCGGTCAGCGGCGATTGTTCGACGGCCGCGAGCCCATTGTGACCCGGAGGAGCGGCGATGGACCGAAGCCGGCGGCATGAGGCCGATTCGCCGGCGGCGCCCGCGGCCGCCGGCGATTGCTGGGGCGTGGTCAAGCGTTGGCCTCGTCTCAGCGGCGAAGCGAAGTTGGCCTGGCTGTATTTGTTTGACCTGGCCGGCGGTCGTTGCGCGAGCGTGTCGACGCATGCGTGCGACGTCGGCGGTGATCAGGGCGTCGGCGATCGCAGTGGGAGGCGGGCGCTCGAAACGCTCGCCGCGCATGGTTTGTTGCACGTGGTCGATCGACGCGACGGCGTGTGGAGTGTGTATCTCAACGAGCCGGCCGACGTCCGCGTCGGTCGTCGCGTTGCTCCACCCGACCAAGGCGAACTTTCGTTCGCCGATGAGTCACGATCGAGCGACGACGAGGCCGACGTGACGGCGGTTGTTGCGCAACAACCGCCGTCGCGCCTTGGTACCTTTCAGGAAAGAGATTTATCTCCACCTTCACCTTCACCTTTGCAGCGCGCAGAGGGTGAGGGTTCAAGGGAGGGCGGCGGTTTGTGCGCAACAACCGCCGTCGGCGACGTCGCCGGCGAGCTCGTCGATCGACTGCTGTCGCGCGGACCGAACGCGGAGCAGCACGAGACGGAGGTCGATCGCGGCGCGGATTGCTTCGACGATCGCGGGGCTCGACGCGAGTTGTGCGCGACGTTTTGCGCACGCGGTCGTGGAAGGCGTGGTGAGGCGTGGCCGCGGCGACGTGATCATCGCCGCCGCGGCTGTTGCTCTATGAGGTCGCGTATCGGTGAACACGCCTCGGCCGCATTCTAACGCGGCGGTCGCTGTTCGTCTGGGTTGAGACCGGCCAGGCGATCGGTTTCGCGCAGCAAGTGCTCGAGCCTGGCGACGATGTGAGGCGGGCAGTCTTTTCGGATGTGCTGCATCATTTCGTCGCGCAACAGCAGCGCGTCGCGCAGCAGCATGAGTTCGATCGGCTGCACAACCAGGCTGGGGTTGATCTCGCGCGGCGGCGGTGCTTTCTTGGGCCGGCCAGGTCCGCCGGCGTTGCCGTTTTCGAAGCGTCCGCGCGGATCGCTGCGATGGTCGAGTCGCTTTTGACCACGCGGAACGTACACGCCAAAGTCTGCATCAATCCGCTCGATAAGCTTCCCTTGAATCAACCGCCAAGACTCACGAAGTTGTTCCAGGGTCTCAAGGTCGATCGGCACGCCAATCGATTCCATTCGTGCCCCCGCGGCCATGTAGCGACCACGCAAGGTTGCTTGCGGCAGGTCAATCTCGGGCAGCATTGCGGTCAGCAGTTTGGTGAGTGCGTCCACGTCCGTTTGACAGTAGTCGAGTAAGGCCGCTTGCTCGGCGTCGGTGTAGTCGCCGCCGCGCATCGCCAACTCGCGCATCTCTTGCTTCTCCGCAGATGCGATGCCGTCGAGCCCGAAATGGACCAGCGCACCGAGTAGGCCACTACCGCATTCAGTCGGTAGGCCATTCGTGGCGTTACGAAACTCAACAAACAAATCGAGGATTCGCGCGGGCATTGGCCAGCCCAGTGAAAGAAAACAGCCAAGCTCTGCGCTGGCGTAGTAGGCGACGAACAGCGTCCCCTTGCCCGTCTCGAAGGGTGGCAGCCGCAACGATTGCAGGTCTGCACGCCACAGCCGCAATAAGCGACCGGTGCGGAATTCTCGCGCCACCAGGCAGAGCGGTTCAGGCCGCTCGCCGGTGGGCGCGGAGAATTCAAAGTCCGCCAACCAGATTTCTCTGAACGTGTCGATCATGCTTCGCCGCGCAGTTGCTTGAGTACCGGGTGATCCGGGCTGGCAATAAATCGCGACTGGAAACAAAGCTTGACGAGTTGCTGGAATGTCAGATCTGGCCACTCTGGCTCGGCCAGCTCCCCGGCGGCGATAAACACGTCGTAGAGCCCAGCTTGCATGTTCGCCGCGACTCGAACCCACTTCGTTTCCGCCGCGTGAGCCGCCGCCAACATCGAATCGTTCCAGGCGTTCGGGCGTCCGTCCGACGACGGCAGCTTGCACCGCCAGAGAAATGGATTTCCCTGCTTGGTAGTTGCCAAGAGCAACACGACAGGTTGCAGGAATTCTGCTACGTCGGCGTGTAAGCGAGGGTCGACGATGTAATCCTCGCGGTTGACACGATCTTCGAGGATCGCGGTTTGCAGCCGCCATTCATCGCCTGGCCGCACGCGGACAAACTCTTGTTTGTCGGGCTTGCGGCAACGGAGCGTGGTCAGAATCTTCTTGACTCCGAGCGCCTCGCCAAAGTTTTGCGAGAGTCGGAGCCGGTCTAGATCAAAGGGATCGGTCTCAATTCCAATCTGTGCTGGCTTGCCATTGGTTGTAGAGATGCTTTCGATCGAAGACTTGGACATAGTAAACCTCGGAGGTTGAAGTTGTCTAAGAAGTCTCCGCGGCCGAACGGAGTCAGCCGTGCACCGCTTGCCGGCTCAGCCAGAGTTGCAGGTCGGCCACCGGATAAAGCACGGTTTGCCGTTTGCCGCTTCCCACGCGAAGGCAGGGAATCGGGCCGCGTGGCGCAGATAGCCCCCAAAGCGTTCTGGCGCTCACGCCCAAAGCCTTCGCCGCCTCACGCGGTCGCAGGGCCAAGGATTCAACCGGTTGCGTTGCCATCGTCGTTCGCTCCATTTATCGCTCACCGCGGAGTGCGGTTTGCATGGTGCGAAGTTTCCTACAACGGCGCGATGACCCTTTGCGAAAAGACATTGGCCCGACAAATGTCGGACGGTAGCAAGCTGCTTTTATCGGCCACAAAATGTGGGGAAAAGTTTTGGT
>JAWXBP010000338.1 GCA_034440135.1 Planctomycetia bacterium | reverse complement strand
GAAGCGTCTCAAAAACTCTAGCCCGACGCGCAAGCGAGGGAGAGTGGACGTCGAACCAAAGTGCCTCGTTTACACTCCCTCGATTGCGCGTCGGGCTAGTATGACGGTTTCGTACTACTCCAAGGCAATCTCTCGTCGAATCCTATGAGCACAGCGACCGTCAACACGCCATCCACCTTCGGCTTTTCCTGGTCGGGACTGCGCCGCAAGCTTCTTGATGAGTTCGCCTATCCCTTGGTCGGCGTGGCGGCGCTGCTGGCGTTGTGGTGGATTTCCAGCGCGACCTGGGCCAAAGACTTGCCGTCGCCCGCCAAGACGTGGGAGATGAGCAAGCTCTACGTGTTGGAACCGTTTGCCAAACGGGGTGAATTGGACCAAGGCATTCTGCGCTTCACCTGGAACTCGCTGATCTTAGTGGCGCAAGGTTACACGCTGGCCATCGTCGTCGGGACGCCGCTCGGGTTTATCCTCGGCATGTCGAAACTGTTCACTAAGTGCTTCGATCCACTGATTCAGATCCTGCGACCGGTCTCGCCGCTGGCCTGGCTGCCGTTGGGGCTGATTCTGTTTCAAAAATCGCAGCCGGCCGCGATCTTCACCATCGCCATCTGCTCGATGTGGCCCACGGTGATGAACACGGCGGTCGGCGTGCGGGCAATTCCGCAGGATTATCTGAACGTTGCACGCGTGTTGCGGTTATCACGTTGGACGATGCTCTGGAAGGTGCTATTGCCGGCCACGTTGCCGTACATGTTCACCGGGTTTCGCTTGAGCCTTGGCATCGCCTGGCTGGTGATCGTGGCCGCGGAGATGTTGACCGGCGTGCCGGGCGTCGGGGGCTTTCTCTGGCAGGAATACAACAGCTTGATCTACGAGCACATCATTCTCAGCATTTTGACGATCGGGCTGGTCGGCTTCTTGCTCGACCGGTTGATGAGCGTCGTGGAACGCCGGTTGCGATTCGCTTGAACTAAGGAGTCCGTTTGTGAATGACGCATGCTTATCATTGCGTGGCGTGGGCAAATCATTTGCCGGAGCGCGCGGCGAACACGAGGTGCTGCGCGACGTGAATCTGGAAGTCCGTCGCGGCGAGTTCGTTTGCATCGTCGGCTACTCCGGCTCAGGAAAGTCGACGCTGATTTCCTTGATCGCCGGTCTGGCGTCGCCGGATCAGGGACAGGTTCTGCTCGACGGTAAGCCCATCATGGGTCCCGGCCCCGATCGCGGCGTGGTGTTTCAGAATTACTCGCTGCTCCCGTGGCTGACGGTGTTCGATAACGTCATGCTCGCCGTCAAGCAGGTGTTTCCGGACTGGACGCGGCAACAAATGACGGAGCGTGTGGAGCACTATCTCGCGCTCGTGAACCTGGCCGCCGCCGCTAAGAAACGTCCGGCACAACTTTCCGGCGGAATGCGGCAGCGCGTGTCGCTGGCGCGGGCCTTGGCGATGAGCCCGGAAGTGCTGCTGATGGACGAACCTTTGAGCGCGCTCGACGCACTGACGCGCGGCACGTTGCAAGAGGAGATCGAACGGATCTGGCGGCAGGAACAAAAAACCGTCGTGATGATCACCAATCACGTCGACGAAGCCATTTTGCTGGCCGATCGGATTGTGCCGTTGTCGCCGGGACCGGGCGCCACGCTCGGTGCGTCGATCGAGGTCGATCTGCCGCGCCCGCGCGACGCGAAGATGGCCAACCATTGTCCGGAATTCCAGCGGCTCCGCGCGCAAGTGACTGAGTTCCTGGTGGGACAGCGACGCGTCCCGCGCGTCGCCGAGGCGGCGCCCGTGGAACCGGCGGCGAGTCCCTTGCGACACACGCCGATTCAACTCGGCAAACGCGTGCGACGCAAACTACAAACAGCCGGCGCATCGTAACAGGCGGAGTCATTCTTCATGGCCGGATACGTGGAGTTGTTTCGCCTGGGAAAGTGTTTCCCCGCGCCGGGCGGCGGCGAGTCCGTCGTCGTCAGCGATTTCAATCTCGATATCGAGGAAGGGGAATTCGTCGCGCTGTTGGGGCATTCGGGCTGCGGCAAAAGCACCGTGCTGAGCATGGTCGCCGGCTTGACCACGCCGAGCGCCGGATCGATCGCCGTGGCGCGGCGTGAGATCGACGGGCCGGGGCCGGATCGCGGCGTGGTGTTTCAATCGCCGTGCCTGTTGCCGTGGTTCACGGCGCTCGATAACGTGCTGCTCGGCGTCGACCGCGTCTTTCCGCACGTTCCGAAGCGTGAACGCCGCGAGATCGGCCATTACTTTCTGAACCTCGTCGGCCTCGGCGACGCGGCGGAACGTTCCGCCAAGGAATTATCACAAGGCATGCAGCAACGCGTCGGCATTGCCCGGGCGTTCGCAATTTCCCCCAAGATGCTGCTGCTGGATGAACCGTTCGGGATGCTCGATTCGCTCACCAGAATGGAACTGCAGGACGTGCTGCAGGAAATCCTGGAGCGCGAACGAAAGACGACCTTGATGGTCACGCACGACGTGGACGAAGCGCTGTACATGTCAGACCGCATTGTGATGATGACGAGCGGTCCCGCGGCGCGCGTGGGCGAGATTCTGCAGGTTCCCTTTGAACGCCCGCGCGACCGGGCCGCCGTGATGCGGCATCCGCAGTACTATCCCTTGCGCGAGCGAATGATCGAATTCCTCGAAGAACAGGACCGTCATCGCCCGTCGGCCCCGCCGGAACCAGAACTCGTCGAGCCGATCGAAGCGCCAACGGACGAAGAAGCGGCACGTCATTCGGACGGAACAACAGAAAAAACTCCCGAAGCGGCGATGTGGCACTAATGCCGCACGCGCACACCAACCCGAAGCGAAAGCGAGGGGGAGTTGACGCCGCCATCAAACCGGCTTTGCGCTGAGTCGCAACTTGGCTACATCGATTTCCCGAATTCGGGTTCGCATACTCGACGGTCGTCCCGAACCTCGGGGCGACCGGCGGGCCTAGTTCTCAGCGCGCTGTTGGTCCTGCAGGCCACGTCCACTCCCCCTCGCTTTCGCTTCGGGTTGGTGTGGCCGGGTCGGCGCTTTGATTTAGTGTAATCGATTCCGTGGCGGCGCCGCACCTGGCTCGTAAATTAGCGCGGCGCGGCTGGCCGGGCTGGGAACTATCGCAATCTCCCCCCGCCGGGCATAATCGCGGGTCATTCGATCGCGCACTTCACCCAGCAGGGAATGAGCCTCGCCACTATGGTTTGGGTCTGGATCGGCTTTATTCTGTTCATCTTGGCGATGCTGGCCCTCGATTTGGGGGTGTTGAACCGTGGCGCTCACGTGATCAGCGCGAAACAGGCGATGGGCTGGACCGTCTTCTGGGTTTTCCTGGCGATGGTCTTCAACGTCGCGGTGTATTTCATCTACGAACACCACTGGCAGGGCTTTGGCGCAAGCGGCAGAGCGATCGCCGCCAAGCAGGCCGCCGGTGAAGAGTTGACCAAAGAAGAAGAGCATTTGCGACGCTATCTGCCGGCGGATGGCAAGGAGGCCGCGATCCAGTTCTTTCTCGGCTACTTGGTCGAGGAATCGCTGAGCCTGGACAACATCTTTGTGATGGCGGTGATCTTTGCCAAGTTCCGTGTGCCGGCCAAGCACCAACATCGCGTGCTGTTTTGGGGCATCATTGGCGCGCAGGTGATGCGCGGCATCATGATCGGCGCCGGCTCGGCCGTGATCCAACAATGGCAGTGGATCACCTACGTCTTTGGCGCGTTCCTGATCTATACGGCGTTCAAGATGTTCTTCAGCGGGGACGACGAGGTCGACCCGGAGAACAACCTGCTGGTGCGCTGGGCACGAAAGATTTATCCGGTCACGCCCGGTTATGTGGAAGGAAAATTCTTCGTGCAGCATGAAGGGAAGCGGGCGATGACGCCGCTGTTCCTCGTGCTGCTGGTGATCGAAAGCACCGACCTGTTGTTCGCCGTGGACTCGGTGCCGGCGGTGTTCGGGATCACGCAGGATCCGTTCCTGGTGTTCACGTCGAACATCTTCGCCATCCTCGGCCTGCGCTCGATGTACTTCGCGCTGGCCGCCGTGTTGGAGAAGTTCCGCTACTTGAAATACAGTTTGGTATTCCTGCTGGCGTTCATCGGCGTCAAAATGCTGCTCGTCTATTTCGACATCCACTTCTCGCCGGTGATGTCGCTGGTGATTATTGGCGGCATCTTGGCTTCCGGGGTGTTTGCTTCCGTGTTGCGGCCGGAGCAGCATGAGGAAGCGGCAGGGGAGGCGAGTACAGGAGCAGAGGAGTAAAGGAGTACGAGTGCAAGGCGGACGATCGGTTTCGTTGCTTGGGTAGATTGCGCCTGCCATGGGATTTGACGCTTACATCAGCCTGGGAGTGCTCGCGCTAGTATTTGGCGTGCTGCTCTTCACGCGCATTGCGGCCGACGTCGTGCTGGTCGGCGGCGTCACTTTGTTGGTTCTGACCGGCGTAATCGCGCCGCAGCAAGCGCTTGGCGGTCTGGCGAATCCCGCCGTGGCGACCATCGGCGTGTTGTTCGTCGTAGGCGCTGGCGTGCGCGAAACCGGGGGCATTGATATTATCGCCCAACGCTTGTTGGGCAGGCCGACGAGCGTCGACGCCGCGATGTGGCGCGTGCTGGCGCCGGTGACAGTGCTCAGCGCCTTCATGAATAACACGCCGCTCGTGGCAATGATGATCCCGCCGATCAGCGATCTCTCCAAAAAGTGCAAGATCTCCGCTTCGAAGTTGATGATTCCGCTGAGTTACGCGGCGATTCTCGGCGGCACGTGCTCCCTGATCGGTACCAGCACCAACATCACCGTCAACGGCCTCCTGCAGGATCACGAACGTCGCGCCTGGGCCGCGGCTCAGCCGCTTGAAAACGGTAAGGCGGCGGCGCCTCCGGCGAACATGCCGTTCGGCATGCGGATGTTCGACATTACCTGGGTGGGCCTGCCGTCCGCGTTGATCGGCTGCGCTTACATCTACTTTGTCGGCAAGCGACTGCTGCCCGATCGCCAGTCGGCCATGGCCGAATTGGAGGATCCCCGCCAATACACCGTGGAAATGATGGTCGATCCGGCCTCGCCGTTGGCAGGCAAGTCGATTGAAGAAGCGGGCTTGCGCCATCTGCAGGGCGTGTATCTTGCGGAAATCGATCGCGATGGAATGATCCTCCCCGCCGTCTCGCCGCAGGAACGCTTGCGTGGCGGCGATCGGCTGCTGTTCGTGGGCATCGTCGATTCCGTCATCGATCTCCAGAAGATTCGCGGACTGGTGCCGGCCACGAACCAGGTGTTCAAGCTCGCGACGCCGCGTTCGATGCGGTGCCTGATCGAGGTCGTGGTCTCGGAGAGTTGCCCCATTGTGGGCAAGACAATTCGCGACGGACGCTTTCGCACCACGTACAACGCGGTAGTGTTGGCCGTGGCGCGTAACGGCAAGCGGCTCAATCAGAAGATCGGCGATATCGTGCTGGAGCCGGCGGATACGTTGTTGCTCGAAGCGCAACCCACGTTCGTCGATCATCACCGTAATTCGCGCGATTTTCTGTTGGTCAGCCGGCTGGACAACTCCACGCCGCCTCGCCACGAGCGGGCCATGCTCTCGCTGATGATCTTGGCGACGATGATCGTGATCTCCTCGGCCGGTCTGCTCGACATTCTGCCCGCGGCGATGGCGGCCGCCGGACTGATGTTGATCACGCGCTGTTGCACGGTCACGTCGGCGCGGCGCAACGTCGATTGGGAAGTGTTGATCGCCATCGCCGCGTCGTTCGCACTCGGCACAGCGTTGGAAACGAGCGGCGCCGCCGCTGGCGTGGCGAAGGCGTTCATCGGCATGGCCCAAGGCAATCCGTGGTTTACGCTGGCGATCGTCTACGGCGTCACGGTGCTGGCGACGGAACTGATTTCAAACAACGCCGCCGCCGCGCTAATGTTCCCCCTGGCGATGGCCACGGCCGCTAACTTGCAAGTCAACCACCTGCCGTTCGTGGTGGCCGTAATGATGGCCGCCTCGGCCGGCTTCGCGACGCCGATCGGCTATCAAACCAATCTCATGGTCTACGGACCCGGCGGCTACCGCTTCAGCGACTACGTGAAAATCGGCGTCCCGCTGGATATATTGATCGGCATCGTCACCGTCGGCATCACCCCCTTCGTGCCGGGCTGGGGGTTTTGAGGAAGTGATGAGTGCTCATCACGCCACACTCGTCACTTAAATCGTCCTACCACGCACTCCCGCCAGGATTCCCCCGCTCATGTCTGTACCCGTCGCGCCGCCGGAACCGCAACGTCTGACGATGACGCACTGGCTGATCTGCGTCGTGGCGTCGATTGGGTTCGCGTTTGATACCTACGAACTACTGATGGCCCCGCTCGTAGCGCCTTCGGCTTTGGCGCGATTGCTAGGAGCGGATCCGTTTACCGCCGCGGGCAATGCCGAGATCACCGCCTGGTATCGCAACATCCAAATGGCGAGCGGATTGTGCGGCGGCTTTTTCGGATTGATCGGCGGCTACTTGACCGATCGCTTCGGACGCCGGCGCGTGCTGGTGTGGAGCATTTTGCTGTATGCCTTCTCCGCCTTCGCCGCGGGATTCAGCACCAGCGTTTGGATGCTGCTCGTCCTGCGCTGCACGACGTTTATCGGCGTCTGCGTTGAATTCGTCGCCGCCGTCGCCTGGCTCGCTGAGTTATTTCCCAATCCACGACAGCGCGAACTGGTGCTGGGATACACGCAGGCGTTCTCGAGCGTCGGCGGAATTCTTGTCACCGCCGCGTTCGCGCTTGCGAATCGATACGCAGAGTTTCTGCCGGCGATTCAAGGCGAACACGTCGCCTGGCGTTATACGCTTATTTCCGGACTGATCCCGGCGATCCCGCTCATTCTGATTCGGCCCTTTATGCCGGAGTCGCCCGCCTGGCAGAAGAAACGCGAAGCAGGCACGCTGCGCCGTCCCAGCATCGCGGAACTGTTCGCTCCGGCGCTGCGTCGGACAACAATCGTCACGACGATCATGTTCGCCTGCACGTTGGGCACCGCCTTCGGCACGATCCAATTCGCGCCGCAGATCGTGCCGGGACTCGTGCCGGGCGTCGCTCGCTTGGGCAAGCTGCGGGCCGACTACGAGAAGTTGGAAAAGACGTCGCCCGAAGCGATCGCGATGCGGAAGGAAATCAAGGAGCTCAACGAGAAGCGGCTCAGCAACGTGGCCTCTGTGAACGGCTTCCAGGAAATTGGCGGGCTCGTCGGTCGCTTCGCCTTGGCAGCGCTCGCGGTGATCATCATCGGCCGCAAGAAGCTGCTCTGGGTGTTCCAGATTCCAGGCTTGCTCATTATTCCGTTGGTGTTCTGGTTCCCGGGCACGAACAATCTCTCGCTATTCGCCTGGGGCATGTTCGTGGCCGGGTTCTTTACGATCTCGCAGTTGAGTTTCTGGGGCAACTATCTGCCTCGCGTGTATCCCGTGCATTTGCGCGGCACTGGCGAAAGTTTCGCGGCGAACGTCGGCGGCCGCATGATCGGCACCTGTATGGTGTTCGTCACGACGGCGCTCATTCCAGTCTTCGCCGGCGCCTACAAAGAACAGCCGCCGCACGTGCATATCGCGTACGCCGCCAGCGTGGTGGCCGTGCTCACTTACGGCATCGGCTTCCTGGCGAGCTTCTTCCTGCCGGAGCCAAAGGAAGAGGAGATGGCGGAGTAGAACGCAGGATTTGAGCGCTCGTGGCCCGCGCGGCCGCGGTCAGAAGCGGCGGCCACGGCGCTTGCCAGCGACTTACCGCACGCGGCACTTAAACCGCACCACGCCCCCTTGCCCAGGTTCAACCGGGTCGGTGATTTCCCAGCGGAGGACCAGCGATTCCGCTTCGTTGCGTTCGCTGTAGAACTCGGCGCGGCGGCTGGATTTCGCGCTGTCGGCGAGGTATTCCAGTCGCGTGGTCAAGTTGTCGACCAACGTGACGTTGCCGATTGCCTGGCCGCCGATGTTGTCGTAGCGGAGCGTGAAGTCTACGAGGTCGCCCGGCTCGGCGAACTGCGTCGAAGCCACCTTGATCACGCGGAGCTTGCCGGGGCAGGGCTCGTGCGTTTGGTAGACAATTTCCGGCCCGTCGATCTCGGTCGCGGTGAGCGCGGCCTTGCCTTCGATCAGGATCTGCACCGCCTTGTCGTGCGTCCAGGTGATCGCGGCGTTCGAGCCTTCGATCAGTAAGGCGCGCTGACGTTCGTCGAAGACGCCGATCTTCACGATTTGCAGATCCTCGTACGGCAACATGGCGTCGAGAAACTCTTCCGGCTTGAGCGCCATTGAAACGGCGCCGTCTTGCAGTCGGTTCTCGTAAGCCAGCGCCAGTTTGTCCTGCACATTGAGCCGGACGCGATCCTGTTCCAACGTCGTGGTCGGCATGTTCCGGCCTTCGACCAGCACGGGCGGGGCAGGGGCGTGGTATCCGGTCGGCCGGACGTATTCTTCATCGAGCGCGAGGCGCGTGATGTGCCGTACCGAGCGGAACCGCGGGGCATAGATGCAAACTTTGTTCGACGGCACGACGCAAGTGCGGCCAGGCACGGTGTCGTAATGCGCGACCGTGTCTTCGATACCCAGCCCGAGCACTTCCCAATTGGCGGCTACCTGCACGTCCGGCATTTCATCGCCGCCGTCGCAGAGATATTCGTCGTGATAGCACGCCCCGGCCGGTCCGCGCTGGCAGACGGAGCAAGTCGAGTAGGGCAGGGCAGGGGAGCGGTCGACGCACTGCGCCGGCTTGATCGGCAGCGCCTTCGTCGTTTCCGGTTTGACGTTTTCGTCGTTCACCTGCGCCGTGCTGGAGACCGTTCCCTTGCGCGGCGCGGAATAAGTGCGCTTCGCGGAAGCGGTGCGCAGCGGGTTCGAGTCGATCTCAAACGGCGACGCGCACGCGGACAAGCCGACGCAGCAGGCGGCGAGAAGAGTGAATCGAACACTGTGAGTGGCGTTCATGATGTGTATGAGCCCCAAAGGGGCGGCAGACAATAGCCAGGGGCGCCAACCCCTGGTTAGATGCACGCGTTTTGAATTGCAAAGCCCCACCGGGGCGACACAGCGACGCGACGATCGTTCAAGTGTCGCCCCGGTGGGGCTCATCTCATCGCGTTTGCGATTTCTCCAGGGGTTGGCGCCCCTGGCTATTATCTGTCGCCCCTTCGGGGCTATCGTTTCGCACCGAAATCAAACGCCGACTTTGCTTGCTCGGCCGTTTCGTCGTCTACGGCGCGATCGAACGCCGCGGCGCGGGCGGCCGCTTTCTGTTCTCTCTCGATCGTCTCCTTCTCCAACTCCGCGTCTCCGCGTCTCTGCGGTTCCACGGAGGCAGCCACGTCGGTCGCTTGCACCGGCGTGTCGTTTGGATCGGACGCGATCAGCAGCAGCGGCGGGCAATTGCCCAGGAACGCGCGATCGGTTTTTCCCGTCGCGTCGTCGGGCAAGCGTCCGCCCATGCGCAGAATGGCGATGGGGCGGCCGATGCGATCGGCGACTTCGAGCGGGTCTTCGCTCGGCAGCACGTCGTATGATTCGTCGTTCGCCAAATCCGCGGGCAGCGGCAAGGCGTTGTCGGGGTTTTCGAGATACACCACGCGGGTGACGAACTTGCCTTCCAGGGCCAATTCCAGATCTTCTTGCGTGAGCTCGATCGGCACCGCGAAGCGGACTTCTTGCCCCTTGGGCGGGTGCAGGCGATCAATCAGCTCGATGGTCGGAAAAACTTCGCGACCAGGCTCAAAAGGAATGTTCGTAATCCGCAGGCGATACACCTGGCCCAGCACGAAGCCCGCCTTGCGCGGCGCGGGCTTAGCTTCGTTGAAACGGCCTTTTTCCACCAGCGAGATCGCCGCACCGGGAGGCGCGATGATCTCGACTGGTTGGAAAAAGCACCGAATCGGTCCGCCGCGCATCGCCTGCCGGCTGCCAATCGCTCCCGGAGGCGTGTAGATGCCGTGTTGCAGCATATGCACGCCTTGTTGTTGAGCGTACGCCGCTTGCGTCATGCCGAGGCACAGCAAGCCAGCCCACGTCCAACTACCGGCAGTACGAAGCCAGGTCTTCATGAGTTGACCAGTTTCCTTACGATGCGAGCGTTCCGTCGACTTCTCTGTTTCTGCCCCTACGTCGCCTCAGTTGTGGCACGGTCTCCCGCCTCGGTTGTGGCACGGTCTCCCGACCGTGCCACCCACTGATGGCTACTGTTTCACGACTAGTGGACCTTTTTGAACTTGTCGAACAGCGGCTGACGGAAGTTCACCGGCGGCAGCCAATTCGATTCCGTGATGCGAGCATGGCTCGGCGGCTTCGGATAGCTGAAACCAGGGCGTTGCTTCACGTCGATGCGGAGCTTGTCGACCGGACCGGGCAGATGATCGTGGGTGTGGTTCACCATCACGTGCTTCTGCAATCCGGCCGGACCGCCGAGCGGGATATGCGGCGGGCCAGGCAGCCCGATCGGCGTACCCGTGATCGGCATGCCCCATTGCGGCGAGTTCATGCCCGCAACGTGGCCTGGCAGCATATTCGGTCCGGCGCCCATGCCATCGGGTCCGCAGGAACCGTTGCAGCTACCGTAGTAGCCCACTTGCGCGATATCGGCGCCGTACATTTCGCCGTCTTCGCCAGGCACTTCAAGATCCTTGTTGCCCAAGCGGACGATCGCCATGATGGCCCCGCGTTTCGAGGCTTCGGTGATCGCGTCCAAGCCCGGGTCGAGCCGCGTGCTGACGAGCGTTTCCACGCCGGCGAGCGCGATCTCTTGGTATTCGGCGTTCGGCAAGTAGATCACCTTGGTGACGAAGTTGCCGCCGAGCACTTGGTCGAAATCTTCTTCCGTGAACTGCACGGGGATGGCGTTGTGCGCCAAGTAAGCGGCGGTGCGCGCCACGGTTGGACCGACTTCCAGCGTCGGATACAACTCCACGCCGGCGCGGCCCGGGATGTTGGTCAGCTTGAGCCGGTACAGCGAGCCTTGGCCGAAGTTCTTGCGGCCCGGCACGACGAGCGGTTCGGAATCGAACATGCCCGCCTCGCTAACGTCCCAGTTGACCATCATGCCGTCGGGTCCGACGAAGGCGATTTGCGACGACATGCCGCCCAAGGGGGACGGCGCGCCGTAGTCAATCTCGGGAATCAGCACGCCGGGGCCAGGGCCGTCGACGCCCGGTCCGGGATGCATGAGCCGCTCGGCGGGCGGCAGGTTGTGATTGCCCGGCATCTTGCAACCCGCAAGCGCCGCGACCAGGACGCAAAAGAAGCCTGCAGAGAATCTCATCGTTTCCCCCTCTGATACATCCGGTCCGCACGCGGGGCGAAGGCCCGTTGCCGGCCGGGAGCGATTGTTGGTGTGGACTCCACTTTCACCGCGGAGGCGCTGAGACGCAGAGGGGGGAGGAATGATGAATGACGAATGCAGAATGATGAACGAGGACCGTTCCGTCATTCCAATTTCATTCAGTTCCTGGCCCTCCTGGCTTGGCCGCTTCCTCGCTGATCGAGAGTGCTGGACGGTCTTCCGATCGTGGGCCGCGTCCCCAATCTGGCCGCGAATCACGATCCCGACTGGCGTGGACCGGGGCGTCAGATCGACCTAGAATGCCCGCCCCGAATGCAGACTTCCCGGCCAATCTCCGGGGATTTACGCGTGTTTCGCGCTTACTGCATCCAGCGAACAACTAGGCGATCCGCCCGCCGCGGATAGCCTGCCGTGGAGTATTCGTCGTCCTGCTACAACGCGAATCTTTGGCAAATCCCGCAAATGCGCAATGTCAGGACTATTCTGCCCATGTTGACATTGGCAGCCGTTTTTTGGCTCGCCACGGTCGTGGGGACCGAGCTCTGGACCGCCAAGGCGCCGGCCGCAAGTCCTGAACCGGCAGGCACTTCGAATCAGGCCACCACGGACGTGAAGGCCGATGAGCTACTGGCGGACGCGGTCGAGCAGTTCGACCGCTACTCCTCGGTCTCTGCCCGGGTGCGCCAGCAAGTCGATCTCTTCGGCCAGCACCTGGTCGGCTCCGGGACGTACATGCAGGTCCGCGGAGCGTTCGGCAACAACCTGACCCGGTTCGAGCTGAAGATGCAGCTCCAGGAAAAAGTCAGCACGATGCTCGAGGTCTGCGACGGAGAATTCCTCTGGGCGACCCGGGACCTGAAAAACGGCGACCCGGTCCCCGAGATCAGCAAGGTCGACGCCGCCCGCGTGCTCCGCGCCAAGCCGGCGGCAGGGCAGGGGAGTGCCGCGCCACGCCTGGCCCTCGGCGGATTTTCGCGGCTCCTCTTATCGCTGCAACAAGGTTTCCGCTTCGACGCCGTCGCGCACGACCAAATCGGCGATATCGCCGTGTACAAACTGCATGGCACATGGAAGCCGGCCCAACTCGTGGCACTGTTACCGGCGCAGAAGGCAGCCATCGAAGCAGGGCAGGGGGGGGACCTCGAAAAGCTGGAGCCCCACGTCCCGGACGAAGTCTTCGTCTACCTCGGCGCGGAAGATCTCTTTCCGTATCGCGTGGAGTTCCAACGCCACGGTAACACGCTGTTGAACTGCGAAGTCACCGAGTTGCAGTTAAATCTCCCGCTCGACATGAACCTCTTCCACTTCGACGCCGGCGCCAGAGAACTCCAAACCCCAGACACCACAGCGCAGTTCCTCGCGCAGTACGGCCTGGTAGAATAACCGCAGCGTCGCAAGTTCCGCGGTAGGTCAGGCACCGCCGCCGAAGCCAACGGGTGCGCATTTTCGATGTCGCGTTGACATCCCAAGCTTCCACGAAGGAAGTGCCTGACGGGAGCGACGCCGCCACCATGTCAGGCACATCGTTCAAAACGATGGCGGAAGTTGCGCATACTCACTCTTGGGCGGCGCTGTTGACTTCGTCCGCGGTGCCTGACCTACGAGACTGAACTCTTTGGCAACGCCTCCTAAATAGTGCAAACAGCCCATAAGACGCCAGCCCTAAGAAAAGGCCCTGAAGCGCTGCCGCCGTCAGCGTCAAGGACCAACTGGTCGCAGGAGCGAATGCGCCACCGAAAACGTGGTTGATATATGCTGCAACAATATGGAATGGCATCTCAATCCACGTACGAGTCGCGGAATTGCTTGTGACAAATGGAACAAATGGCGAAACAACCTGCATTCGCAAACGAACGACGATCCACACGCCTGCGACCACAATCGCGAATGCGCGGCCGTAACGTATCCAACCTACACAGCTCTTGGCAAAAAACTGACGTGTCACGGGCGTTCAAGTGCTTCTAGAGAATGGCTTCGTACAATTTTTGGAAACCAGATCAGTCGGCAGGCAAACTCCATCACCTTCGAGCGCGCCACCCAGAAACCGCGTCAACCAAGAACCCGGTTGGCGCCGCATTGGGATTGCTTGACTTGGGTTCGACGTCGTTCCCGTCAGGCAATTTGCCGGCATCGATTCCGGGTGTGGCCGCGTTTGGTTGTGACGCGAAGGTTTTCTCCTTCGACGAGGGTGCCTGACCTACGAAATGGCTTGCGCTCTCTGCGCCTCCGCCTCTCGGCGGTTCACCAGCAAGGCCGCCACGCGGAGCGCCTCGATCATGCTCGCTGGGTTCGCCTTCTTCTGCCAGGCGACGTCGAACGCCGTGCCGTGGGCGACGCTGGTGCGGATGATCGGGAGGCCGAGTGTCACGTTTACCGCGCGGTGCATGCCGAGGAGCTTGAGGGCGATGTGGCCTTGGTCGTGGTACATCGCCACCACCGCGTCGAAGTCTCCGTCGCGGGCGCGGATCATCACCGTGTCGGCAGGGTAGGGGCCTTCGATATCGAGCCCGCCGATCCGAGCTTGCGCCACGGCCGGCGCGATCACGCGCAGTTCTTCGTCGCCGAACAATCCGGTCTCGCCCGCGTGTGGGTTGAGCGCCGTCACGCCGATCTTGGGGCGCGAGCCCTTGAGCGCCAGCATGAATCGATGAGCGAGGTGCGCTTTGGCGAGTACGCTGGCCGTATCGAGATGCTCGAACACTTCACGCAACGCCATGTGCAGCGTCGCATGCACGACGGCCAATCCCGCGGAACCGCGAATCGTGGCGTCGTGAGCCAGGTAGAGCATCATCGCGAAATCGTTGACGCCGCACCAATCGGCCAGCAACTCCGTGTGGCCGGGATAGTGATGACCGGCTTGCCAGAGCGCGGCTTTGTTAAGCGGTGCGGTGGTGATGGCGTCGACGCGCCCGGCGAGTGCGAAGTCGGTCGCTTCGCGGAGCGCATCGAAGGCGGCCTGGCCACCGAGCGCGCTGGGCGCGCCCGGGGGCGTATCGTCGGCGTCCGGCGTGCCGACCGCGAGGCACGGTAGCAGGGCAGGGGAGGGGGCCGCCTCTTCGGGATCGCGGATCTCCACGACGCGGAGCGGCAATTTCCACATTTGCGCGGCGCGCCGTAACAGCGCAGGCCGGCCCACCACGAACGGGCGGCAACGCTCATGTGTGCCAGGATCGCTCCAAGCGGCGGCAATCACCTCGGGCCCCACGCCCGCCGGATCGCCCATCGTAACGGCAATGTTAGGAAGCATGGCGATTATTGTAAGCGGTGATCGCGCCGCTGTTGAGCCGGGAAGTCGACGACGCAAGACCCTGCGAATCGGGCGCCGCATTGATATAACGGACACTGCGAATCGTAACTGTAGCCGAGGTCTGTGACCTCGGAGCTTTTTCCATCTCGGAAGGAACCACGAAAAGCACGAAAGACACGAACATTAAGCGGAGTCTCCCCAAAGCCGCTCGTATTTTTCGTTCCTTTCGTGGTTGCCATCGCCTGTCTGTGACGTGAAGTGCGGCACGAGCTGATAGCTGCCTTTGACTGTTGACGTAGGAATTCCCCTTCGCCGTGAACCGCATCTTTCCTGTACTCGCCGCGTTTGCCTTGGCCCTGATGGCGGCAACTCTATTGCTGGGCCTGACACTGGGCGACGTGCGCGGATCAATGCGCGAGCTTGGCGCCGCGGAGACGCGTCTCGCGAAGTTACGCGGCGCGGCGGAACGTAATACGCCGGAGGCCGTGCAACTGCGTGCGGACGTCGAACGGCTGCGCGGGATGGAGCGTTGGAAGTCGGTCCATTTCTTGTCAGGGTTGCTATCGGCCGTGGTCGTGATGTTCGTCGCCGGCGTGGCGATCACTTACTTCGTCGGCACAAGCCGCTGGTGCCGCGAAGTCGTCGATGCTTATCGACTCGACATCGAACTAGCGCGCGCCAGTGCACGCTTAAAACGGCGCACGTTTCCCATCATTGTCACCGCGATGCTGGGCCTGATCGTCGTCGTGGCGCTTGGCGGCGCGGCGGACCCCGGCGCGAATCTGCAACTAAAGCCGCCGGGAAACCTCGGTTGGAACGATCTCCACTTCGGCGCAGCACTGCTGGGCCTGCTGCTCGTAGCCTGGGCGTACTACGCCGCCTGGGCGAACATCACCGAACACCAACTGGTGATGAACAAGATCATGGAAGAAGTGAAACGCATCCGAGCCGAACGCGGGCTGCCGGACTGAGGCGATCAATCCGATTTGAACCGCGGAGGCGCTGAGACGCAGAGAGTAAAATACTTCACCGCGAAACACGCCAAAAAACACGAAAGGCAGAAGCATCGAAGACTTCATTGGGTACGGGCATTAATTACTGCTTTTCGCGCCCTTTCGCGTGTTTCGCGGTTGCTCTCCTCCCTCTGCGTCTCAGCGCCTCCGCGGTTCAAAAAGAGTGACTCCCGTTTAGTGTGAATGAGCGCTCTCATGCTCCCCGTGCCCGTGCAGACGGTGATGTGCGTCGCCTTCCAGGAATCCGACGCCGAAGGATAACGCCAGGCCGAGGATGAGGGCGATGGAGAGTTTTACGCGATCATGCGAATGGAATTGGAGTTCCGGCAACAAGTCGCTCGTGGCGATGCACAGGAAGCAGCCCGCCGCGAGGGCCAGCGCTCGGCCGAGGTAGACAGCGGGGAACAATTCCTGGCCGCCGAGGAACAGCAGCACCCCGAGCGGGATCGCCAGCGGGTAGATGCAGTTGATCGCCATGCGCCAGGTGCGCGACCAGCCGCCAGCGGCCATCAACGTGCTGATGGTCATCGAATCGAACGGCTTGTGCAGGAACACGACGAGAAACGTGCCCAAGCCGGCCAGGGCAGGGGAGTGGTCCCCATGTTGCTCGGCGACGACGCTCGCGGCCAACACCAGACCGTCGATGGTGCTGTGCAACATCAGGCCGATCATCGCACCAATCCAACCATAGCGGCTCTTCGGCGCTCCGTGCGCGTGCCCATGCGCATGATCATGGTCGCAATGTTCGCCAGGCTCGTGTTGATGCTTCGCTTCGGCGCCTTCGAGCGCGGGCGGCTCGTGTTGATGAAAATGAAAGCAGCGCTCGATGAAGAACATCAACAGGAAGCCGCCGAGCAGCCACCGCGCGGCCTCGTCGATGGCGGCGTGTCCGCCAGCGTGGCCTTCCAGCTCGAAGACCGCGTGCGGCAACAGGTGCATCAGCCCGACGCCCAGCATCGCCCCGGCGATAAAGCTGATCGCCAATTGCATCCGCGTGTGCGTCAACTTCACGACCAGCGGCAAATACCCGCCAGCCAGCGAGGAAGCAAGAATCAGCGCACAATAAACCCAAAGCGTCATGGCAAACCCGGCGGGAAAGACGAACCAAGCTTCGTAGTATCCCTCCGACAAGCAAAAATCTCAACCGCCCCCTGCCAAGAACATTGCAAATGCAACTCGAATGCGGTTAGCGCTAGTCCGCGTTTCTGTATCCGAGGTCTGTGACCGCGGCCGGAGAGGACGCCGAACGCGACAGGGCAGTGAGGGGGCGCAGCAACCCCTGCCAAGCTGCTAAGCTGAGTAACCAAACGCTGAAAACTGAACACTTCCAACTCCCATTCCATGCGCTCCGTCGTCCAACGTATCACCCGCGCCTCGGTCACTGTCGAAGGCGCCATCGTCGGCCAAATCGGTCCCGGGTTGCTCGTGCTGCTCGGTGTCGCGCCGGACGACGCTGAAGCCGACGCTGAGTATCTGGCGGAGAAAATCGCCGGGCTGCGCATCTTCGAAGACGCCGACGGCAAGATGAACGCGTCGTTGTCGGACACCGGCGGCGCGATGTTAGTCGTCAGCCAGTTCACCCTTTACGGCGACTGCCGCAAAGGCCGCCGCCCCAGTTTCACCGACGCCGCGCCGCCGGAACTCGCCGAGCGGCTCTACGAATACTTCGTCCAGCAAGTCCGCGCCCAAGGCATCGCGGTCGATACCGGCCGCTTCCGGGCGATGATGCAAGTGGAACTGGTAAACGACGGCCCGGTGACGCTGCTGCTGGAAAGCCGGAAGGCGTTCTAGCGGGGCAGGGGAGGGGAGTCAATTCTCCTGGATGAATCGCAGTGTCCAAAGTGCGATGGACTGAATCTCCGCATCGTAATGCGATGAAAACGGCCGCCAGGGCGACCATTCACTCACGCCATACTTGTTCTTCGCGCGAACGCGCCAGCGTTGAATATTCCCCACGGACACGGCGGCATGAGGGATGCTGAGATTCTCGAAGTGTTCTTCACCCTCGAAATCCGCGTCGTTCAGGAACTCGAAGATGCCGTCGCATTCATCCCCATAGTAATGCTGCACCTCGACGTCGTACTCAATCGGATAGGCCCCCGATGACGGTGCCCAACGCAGGTCAGCCACATCCTGCCCGTCCACCAGTCGAGCGCAATAGGAGGGGGACGTTTGCACTGGGATCGATGGCTTGTCTGAGCGGGACAATGGGGCTCGAAATAGCGGTGACCACTTTTCGAGAACTTTGCCGTCAGCGTAGATCACAGAAAACGGATATGGTCGTGGCGCCAAAGGAGAATCAAATTCGATGTGACCATAGAGCAATTGCCCGCAATAGGTGACACCTTCGCTTGCTTCCGATTTAATTCGTGTAGCTTCTTCGATGAGCTGGGCGCCCGTCAATTGCTTCCCATCCGCTTCCAGCAATATGCGTTCTGCTGACTTGGGGATTTCATCTTCAATCGGTTCACCGAGCAAAGCGCGCACTTCTTCGACGGTCATCCCGCGTTTCACTTTCTCCCAAGCGTCATATGACGGCTGAATGCACACCTTGAGTTGCGCCGCCTTCATCTCATCCAGCGTGAGTTCTTTGCTCAAGTCCCTTGGCTTTGCGACGACTTCCCGTTTCACATCGTCCGCGCTCGCAGCGTTCCAGCACGTTGCGAGAGCTGCAAGTAGCAAGAAGTATCGCATGTTTCACCTTCCTTGATTTTGATATCACCGCACCACGCGTCGCCAAACCTCTTCCGCGAATTGTTCCGCCGCTTCGCGTTTCGGCGTTGGCTTCGCGATGTTGCGTTGCTGCAGTTGGTCGATCACCTGGCTGTCTTGCAGGACAAAGTACGTCAGCGCGATGAGTTGCGCGTAGGTCGCCAGGTTGGGGAGGAAGCCGTCGCCGATGAATTTTACGGCGGTGCCGAAGGAGCTTTTCAGCCGGGGCACGCCTCCCCAAAAGCTCACCGACCAGATTTCGTCGAGGATCAGGTGCGACATGAAACCCGCGAATACGCCGCCGGCTTTGTAAAGTCGGATCGCCGGCTCGTTGGCGCTGGCGATCAGATAGAAAACCTCCGCGGCGATGAACGCGGCCGGAATGCTGTGAAACATCCCGCGATGGACGGTGAGCTTTTTGACGATCTTGGCCAGGCCGAACCGCACCACTGCGTAGATGCCGGCGCCGACGAGGGCCATGGTTTCCGGAGTCCACTCCAGATCATGAAAGCGCTCGATGAGCAACATCGGCAATGTCGCCGCGGCGAACGAGATGCTCTCGCGCAACGGCGTGCCGGAATCGCTATCCAAGTCCGGCAACATGCCGGAGAGGCTGCAGAGCGTGCCCGCCAGAACACACGACGACGGCGGCACGCCATAAAGCAAGAACGCGCCGAGCCCATAGCCCACGCCGAGCGTCGAACTGACGGTAATATGGGTTTTGAAGCCGGCCATCGAATCACATCACGAACCAGAGACCAGGCGAGCAGAATAGAAAGTTGGCGGGAAATCGCCAATGTCATTCGTGCGAGTAGGAAAAGTAGGCGGAGTAGGTGAATTAGCCAGCACGTGAAGTCGCGATTTCGAGATTCCATTGCTCTTCGTGCCCTCGGCGCGTCTCGATATACTTGCCCGCCATGCAAGCCTATGACATCGCGATGCTCGTTGTGTTCCTCGGCACGGCTGCCTGGGGCTATATGAAGGGCCTGGCCTGGCAGGTCGCTTCGATTGCTTCGTTCGTGGCCAGTTACTTCGTGGCCATGGCCTTTCGCGGGCTGCTCGCCCCCCTGCTCCCGGGCGAGCCGCCGCTCAACAACATGTTGGCGATGCTGATCCTGTTCGTGGTCACGTCGCTGGGCGTGTGGGTCGGATTCCGGTTCATCACCGAAGGCATCGAAAAGCTCAAGCTGAAATCGTTCGACCGCCAGATCGGCGCCCTGGTCGGAGCCGGCAAGGGCGTGTTGTATTGCGTGGCGATCACCCTGTTCGCGGCCACCCTGCTGGAAAAGCAGCGGGAGTCGATCGTCTCCTCCCGGAGCGGTTATTACGTCTCCCGGGTGTTGATCCAAGCGGACCCCCTGCTGCCGGACGGCGTGAAAGAGACGATCGAGCCCTATGTCGCCAAGCTGGACGGCGTAAGTCCGCCGCCGGATTCCAGCGGAGGATTGTTGGAACAAGAAGCCGGCAAGCTGGCCGATCAGTTATTCGACTCGACGAAGGGAGAATTCTCGAAGCGCTTCGATGCGCTCCGCGGCGATGTTCAAGAGTCCGTAGACGACTCCGGCGAGCAAGTGCGCAACGCCTGGGACAACGCCGCTGACGACGCGGAAGAAGACCTCGAAATGGTCGACGTGAAACCGCCGACGGCGCCGCGTCAACGCTAGTAGGGCAGTGGCCTCACTGGTCTCACTGTAGCCGAGGTCTGTGACCTCGGTGAAACAGACGCCGCATCTCAAAACCGCCCATTTCCCGGCAAAAACGACCCCCGAAACGAACATAAGAAACATTATCGGACGTTCGTGGCAGGCTTTGAGGGGGTAGGCTGGAAGCTCTAGGAAACGCCAGGATGCGTTCCTGGCGACGATTGGACTCCGAGTTCGTTGCCATCGTGCTCGCGCGATCTTCTGTAGCCGAGGTCTGTGACCTCGGTCGGCAAGACGTCGAACATCAAGCCGACCCGTCATCGCGCATCGTCGTTATCTCTCCGACCTCACAGAGGTCGGCTACAGACGGAGAATTCAACGGCCGGGTCCGCCCGTGGAATCTGCAGTTCATACGTAGATTGTCCGCGTTGACGATTTCGCGTGGCGCTCTGAATGCTTCGGCCCCGTATGTTGGTTTCCAGATCAATGGCAACGAATCCGGTGCGTTGACCTCGGCCCGCCAAGGCAGGGCGGCAAAATGCGATTTTGCTCAGGCGCGCAGGAGACCCCAAAACCTGGGTTTGGGCAGGGGCCCGGTGCAGTAATTCCGCCGTAGTCGCTCCGATTTGCTTCCCGGTACAATGCGCGGCGAACTCTTCGTTCGTGCCTTTCGTGTTTTTCGTGGTTAGTGAGAGTGTCAAAATGAACCGTGAACAAATGTTGGAAGAACGTGTCGCTACGTTGGAGCGGCAATTGGCGATGGGGCCGACGATGCGTCGGGCGCGGTCGGTGCGCAAGCGCTCCGAGGCAACGATCCTGGGGATGCCGCTGTACGATATCGCCATGGGGCCGAATTTTGAGACGGGCGAGATTCGCGGCCATGCCCGAGGATTCATCGCGGTCGGCGATATTGCCACGGGCGTGCTGGCCATGGGAGGCGTAGCGCGCGGCGTCGTGGCCTTCGGCGGCGTGGCGATCGGCGCGTTCTCGTTCGGCGGCCTGTCGATTGGCGTGATCGCCGCAATTGGCGGCGCGGCCATCGGCGGCGTGGCCCTGGGAGGGGCAGCTATCGGCCTGGTCGCCATCGGCGGCGGCGCGGTGGGCTACTATGCCGTGGGCGGCGGCGCGTTCGGCGAACATGTGATCAACGGCGCGCGACGCGACCCGGCGGCGGTGGCGTTCTTCGAGAACACATGGTTGGCGGTGAAGCAGTTCTTTACGCGATAGTTTTCAGCGCTGTTCTATTCGGCGACAGTTTTACGCGTATGACGCGGTGAATGGTCATGGTCAACACACGCAAGGTCACCGGCCGGCGCAAGCTACGGTTTGAAAACTTCTCCGCCGCACTGCGCGAGGCGGAATCCCTCGCCGCTGCCGAACAAGCCGGCACGCTGCGCGCACTCGGTAATTGGACGCTCGGCCAGGCCATTGGGCATCTCGCTTTCTGGGCGGATGCGCCATTCGACGGCTATCCCGACATGCCCCCCCTGCCCTGGCTGCTGCGGGTCGTCGTGACGCTGTTCAAGACGCCAATCCTGAATCGCGGCATCCCGGCCGGCGGAAGGATTCCCTCCATCCCGGGCGGGACGTTCGGCGTCGACGTGCTGCCGACGAATGAAGCGATGGCACGCTTGCGCCGCGCGTTCGATCGCCTGGCCGTGAAGCAACCGACGCACCCGAACCCCGTCTTCGGCATGATGTCGCACGCGGATTGGATCAAGATGAACCTGCGGCACGCGGAGCTGCATTTGGGGTTCTTTGTGCCGGCGTGAGAATTCACCACGGAGGCATGGAGGACACGGAGAGGTTTGGAGAATTGGTATGAATCGTTCGATACGTTTGCGATTGGTGACGTTTCTTGGCTTGGTGTTCGCTCTGACCGCGGCGATTTGGTTGGCGTGGTGGTGGCCGAAGTCTTGCCCCCTGCAAATGAATGTGGACTATTTCACGGGCTACTACCGTGGCTTCGGGCTGGGCGACCAACCGGGATTTTTCGGCAAGAACTATTTTGCCGTCCGCTTCACGGACACGAAGGAAATCGGTGGCGTTGTCGAGAGTCGGTTTCTGTCGCACGACAAAGCTCGCTTCGTGGATCGATTTGTCGACGGCCGACTGCGCGCGGAGGGCGAGTGTCGCATCGAATGGCTCGCCGAACCTGATCCGGATTTCTCGTACGGCGTGTTGAATGCGAAATACTATGATCCACAAGGCAAACTCGCTTCGGAGATCGTCGACGGCACCGGCGTGCAAACCTACTGGGCGATTAACGGCGTCAAGGTCTGGGAGCGCACGGTCAAACAGGGAAAAACCACGGAACTCCGGCGTTGGAGTCCAACGGGTGAGGATCAGCCGGTTTCAAAGGAATACTGGCCGAAGTAGACAAGAAAGCCGTAGGTCAGGCACCGCCGTCGAAGTCGAAATCGTTGGCCCAATTAATACTGTGGCTATGTCCGTCGTATCGCACCACATGTGCCTGAAAGAATCGACGTCGATCCCGTCAGGCACGTTCGAAGCGAGGGCTCGGGACGTGGCGACGTTTTGACGAAGTCCTGCGACATTTGCCTTCAACGGCGGTGCCTGACCTACAAATTCGATCCAATCAACGAAGTGACTCTATGTCCAATTCCAGCGACCTGCCAACGATCTTTCTTGAAGCGGCGCTCACCGCATTGCGCTCCAACAAAGGCTACGCGGACAAAGCGATCGCGCAATTGCCTGATGATAAACTCCATATTGCGCTCGATGCCAACACCAACACCAACTCCATCGCCGTGATCATGAAGCACTTGGCGGGGAATTTGCTTTCGCGCTGGACTGATTTCCTTACGACCGACGGCGAGAAGCCGTGGCGCAATCGGGATGATGAGTTCGTCGACACGTTTACCGATCGCGCGGAACTGCTGGCGTACTGGGAATCCGGGTGGCAACGCTTTTTTGATACGCTCGAAGCGTTATCGGCCGACGACGTGTTACGCACGGTGACCGTTCGTGGCGAACCGCATTCCGTCCCGCTGGCGATTGAGCGCTCACTCGCCCATTGCAGTTACCACGTCGGCCAGATCATGCTCATCGCCCGCATCCATGCTGGCGAGAACTGGGCGACCATCACCATCCCGCGCGGGCAGTCGGCGCAATTCAACGAGCGCACCTGGGGCGGCGGCTATCGGCAGTAACGGGCAATAAATGAGGGCGCGAGCGAAATCCGCTCGCGCCCCCCTGCCCTGCTCGCGGCAACTCAATAACTCCCCTTCACGACCAACGGTTTCACAGGACGGCGGACGAAGCCGACCTTGTTGCCAAAGAAGCTCGGCTTGCGATTCGCCGCCCATTGGTTGAGCGACGTCAGTTCGTTGCCCGTGTCCACGTCGCCCGAAATGTCGCTGACTTCGGCGGCCAACATGCCTTCATTCTTCATGTTGTAAGCGCGCGCCATTTCTCTTGGCGGGCCACCTTGCACTACGCCCAGGTCGCGCAAGTGTGGCAGAATCTTATTCAGGTTGATGCGGCTCTTGCCCTCGGGATCGTCGTAGTCGTAGTGATGGCCCAGGACGGCGATATTCCCCTCGCGGTCCATGCCCCCGGTCTCTTCAACGTATTTCGCCTGGAAGTTTTCTTGGGCGATCCAGATTGCCCACAATTCCGCCTCGATAGCGTTGGTGGTGTGCTTGTCGTTGAGCGGCGCGGGCGCGTGGCCGTAGTAGAACCAGTCGCTTTCCTCGGCCCACCTTTGCCGTTGCTGATTGACGACCGTATGAATCCACGATTTGCCAAGACTGTACAGGTCCAATTCGTCGTTCGATGCGCGGACGCCGGCCAGCCTGCCGGCCTTCAGTTTGGCCCACAGACGATCTCCCCAGGTCGGATCCTCGCGGACCGTGTTCGCATAGAACTGCATGGCTTGCTTGCCAACGGTCTGGGCCTCGGTCCAGGCGTTCTCCATCTTGGTCTTGAGATCTTCCAGATGGAGCGAATCCGGCACCTGGCTGATCGCGCTTTGCAATTTGGATTGGTCGGGTGTCGCGGGCTTGATCGCGGGGTTGATCAGCAGTTCGGTAATGAGCGCGCCCGTCACGGCGCCGCCGAAATCGCCGAGGATTTTGCCCTTCGTCAGGCTCCAGTTCGGATCGAAAACTTGCTGAGGAATCGTCTGGCGATTGTCCGGCAGCGAAACCGTTTGGACCGCCTTGTTACGAGTGTCGTTTTGGATTTTGAAGTTCTTGGCGTTGCGGTCCGCCACGGATTTGTCGCCGCTCTTGATCGAGGGCAGCGGCTTTTGCGAGGGAATGTTCGCCGGAACGGGAGCGTGCGGAGGAGGGCTGTATCTTGGATTCGGACGACTTCGCAGCGCCGAGTGCTGGCTGCCGAACAACTTTGGCGCCAGTCGATGCTCCAGCGCGCCTCCTACGAACGACATGGCCGGGCCGGCGAGCAACGACAAAACGAACATCGCCATCTGCTGGTTCCTCGCCCTTTCCGCCTCCATCGCTTTCCGCGCAGCTTCCAAGCGCGTTTGATAGTTGCTCAACCCGTTTCGCGCGTACAGAATCAGATTGTTCGTGTGGGTTTTCCACTCGTTCAGATGGCTGTCGAACTCGACGCCGATATCGTCCTTAATCAGATCGTAAGCGTAACTTTGCAAACGGAACCCGTAGTCCTTGGACATGGAAGGTCACTCCTAAGAAGTCGAATTTGGGCAACGCTCAGCAGGCAGTTTTTTGAGTCGCCACGCTTTGGGCGCTAGTGGCTGAGCGCGGTAGTCCGATTTTTGTTACAGGAATTCCGCGATTGTCTTGCCAATCGGTCGGACTTCCCGCGGCCGTAAGGGGCCTAATGGGGAATTCCCAGAAAGCTTGGCCAGCGGCCAAAGAAATTCCTCGGCGGTTCACCGAGCAGGCGCGCAGGGCGCCCCTGCCCTGCCCGTTCGCAAAGCTAACCCGCTCGATGCGAGCGTTCCAGGTCGAGCAGATACTGCTTGCGGCGCAGCCCGCCGCCGTAGCCGCCGAGGTTGCCGTTCTTGTTGACAACGCGATGGCACGGGATCACGATCGCCAGGCGATTCAATCCATTTGCACGGCCCGCGGCGCGGACCGCCGCGGCATTGCCGACGGCTGCCGCGAGTTGCTGGTACGAACACGTCGTACCGTAAGGAATTTCCAGCAAGCGATTCCACACGCGGCGTTGAAAATCGGTGCCGGGGAAAACGAGCGGCGTGGTGAAGGCTTGCAACGTGCCGGCGAAGTAGTTGGCGAGTTCTTGCGTGAGTAATTCCAGATGCCGGTTGTTGCCCGGCACGAGCGGCAACTTGAAGCGCTTTCGCAGCGTCGTGAACTGGGTCTCCAGCATGCGGCGATCCGTGAACTCCAGCAGGCACACGCCGTCGTCCGTCGCGCCGGCGATCAGCGGCCCGAGCGGACTGCGCAGCCACGCGAGTTGAATGCACGCGCCGTCGCGATAGCTGCCAGGCGGTTCGCCGAACGTTCGCGCGAAGGCGTCGCGAAAGCCGCTGTGCGATTCGTACCCGCTGGCGAACACCGCGTCGTCGAGCGTGACGCCTTCGCGAATCTGTGTGAGCACGCCTGATAAGCGTCGCGCTCGCGCGAAGGCTTGGAAGGTCATGCCGAATTCCTTGAGAAAGTAACTCCGCGCCGATTTCGGATCGACGCCTCTTCGTCGCAGATCGCTCTCCGTGATCCGCGTTCCGGGATCGTGCTCCACGGCGGCGATCAACTCCGCTGCCCACGGCGGTTGCGCATCTGCTTCCAGCGGCCGGCAACGCTTACATGGACGATAGCCGGCGAAGCGCGCCGCCTGCGCCGTGGGAAAGTATTCGACGTTCCGCGGCAGCGGCTTTCGCGCGGGACACGTTGGGCGACAAAAGATGCCGGTCGTGCGCACGCCCAGGTAGAACAGCCCGTTATAGGAGGCGTCTTTATCGAGATACGCCCGTTCCATCTCGGCAATCGGCGGCAAGGTTTGCATGTAGGAAGTTTACGCGCAGCGGGGCGCGGCGTGCCACCGATTTTCGGGCGGGGAATTCTGGGTTCACCACGGAGGCACGGAGGACACGGAGAGGGAAGAGAAGAGAGTTGAAACCACGAAAGGCGCGAAAGGCACGAAAAGAGGAGGAAAGTTGTACGTGAATAATGAAAGAGAAAATGTGGGTGGCTGGGGCTGGGGGTGATGAGAAAACAGTCGGGATCGAATGGACGTACGGTGATCGCGAAGGTTTGCACGACGATTGAACGGAGCCCCAGTGCGCAGGACGATGTCAGCTTCGCCGACCACTCCCCTGCCCTGCCCCGAGGAGCACTATTGTCGTTGGGCGTCCACGAAGCTGCCGATGATGGCGATCACGATCAAGGCTTGGATCGCCAGGCCGAACAGGCCGCAGACTGATCCGCCGAGGATGCCGATCCAGCAGTGGATTCTGCCGCGGGCCTCGGGATTCTCCCTCGCGTAGCGCAGGCCTTTGACTCCATAGACCACGGCCACGACGGCGAGCACCACGCCCACGATGCCGATCAGCGGCAAGCACGCGGCGACGGAGAACACGCCGCTGTAATAGGCGATGAGCGAGGCCTTGTTCTTATATGGAATGATCGTGGAGACAACGTCGCTCTCGCCGACGACCGACGAGGTGATCGGCGGCGGTTCGCTGGCGGACTTGGGGCTTTGGTAGGGGTTTTCGGTCATGGGGTTGGTTGGTGGTCGAGGATTTTGGTCGTTCGTTGATTTGGAGCGAAATGCGTGCGCGGGTTGCAAGTGGTGATGTGGTTTGAAGTTGGCCGCGATTTAGGGGAGGATTTGGATGGGGATTTCGGTCGTTTTGTTGGAAAAACTTTTTGGGACCTAAAGCCTGTGGCTTGGGGGGAACATGTTTTGTTTTGATGGGTTTGAGCGGCGGCGGGCTGTGGAGGAGTGTCCGCGGTTGATGGTGCAGCGGGCTTCTCGGCTGATGCGCGGCGGAGGGAGTGAGAAGTTTTTCTTTTTGACGGGGCGGAAGCTGCGGGTGTTGTGGTTGGCGGTTTGGCGGCAGGATGATGAGCACTGGTTGGTGGACTTGGAGTGGTGCGGGCGGCGCGTGGCGCGGCGGCAGGTGGTGCGTTTGGATTCGACTCGCCCGGCGATCGGGGGCGAGCGTTGGTGGTGGCAATGTCCCGGGGGAATTTGGGGGCCGGAGTTTCATCGCGATGAACTGAGCGCTTGCCGGCGGCGCGTGGAGCGATTGTATTTGCGCTCCGGTCGCTGGGCTTGCCGGACTTGTCATGAGTTGACGTATTTGAGTTGCCGGAACTCTCGGCGGAAGCGGACGTGGGGGCTTGATTGAATGATGCGGTATGGTGTGGCGGTGTTCAAGGGTTCTGGGGTGGGTTGGAACCGCGAAAGGCGCGAAAAGGGCGCGAAAGTGTTGGGGGAGATTGTCCACGGAATACGCGGAAAGACACGGAAGGGG